>JAFZMY010000080.1 GCA_017553165.1 Neisseriaceae bacterium | reverse complement strand
TTTTACTCATTCCTGTACAAATTATGACGGTTCGGTTTTAGCCATATTTCCTAAATTTAATTGCAATTTGCAAATATTAAATAAAATAATTGATGAATTAAATAATGTACACTGGCAAGAATTAGGTTTTATTTGCGATGGACGTTTTTTATTTTCGCAAAAAAGTTTGGAAAATTGCGTTTTACCAAAAACATTTCAGAGACTCCTGCAAAGTGGTAAATATGAGCAGATTTCAAAGTTGTAGTAGCACAACAAACGAAGACATAACAGGTAGAAAAGCTACGTTTTGCGAGCAACGCAAACATATGAAATGTGCCACAGATGCTAGTTTTGCATGGGTCTCTTTCAGCAATTTATAATTTTACCTAACAGACACTAATTATGATAAATCAACACAATAATATCATCTCGCTGACCACGACGATTGCCTGACCAAATTATTTCGTTTTGCATTAAATATGATAGGCTTTCTTTATTCATTATTGACAAACGATAATTGCATTTTAATAAAGATTGATTAGTACTATATACTGGAATTTTTCCGTATTCATTCCAAGCAGTCAGAATATGACGATTATCGCTAATAATACAGTTTTTATTATCTATTAATTCTTGTTTTATTTCTTGTCCTAAACTATTGTGCATTGCCATTACTGCTGGACGATAACTTTTCAAGCTATCAATCCATGGCAAAAATAAGCTCATTAATAGAGTCCATACTAATGTCATACCTGCTGCCCAGTTGGTTACGGCTTGTCTGCCCCTTACGTTTTTGCGTGTAATTGCCCATAACCAAATTGGGGTGAATGCACAGGCTAAAATCATTGGAAAATAATTCCAATCTGGAGTGAAATACGGATTAAATTGTGCAGACATTTGTGATAATTTTTCTGGAAATCCATAATTTACCGCAAAAAACATCAGCCATACCAATACTGCGGCAATACCAAATATTGCAATACCAAACCAATTAATAAATGCTGCTATGCCACGACGCATATCATCTAATTTAGCTGCTCCCAATAGAGTTAATGGTAAAAGTAAATAGATTAACTGATAATTTTGCGGATAATTTTGTAATGATAATAAAATAAATGCTAATAAAATCCATAGTTGTGTAAGATACAATATTGATTTATTTAATGTTTCTATTTTATATAAAGTAAAGATACTTAAAATCCATGCTGGCATTGCAAACCATAATAGGTTCTTTAATATTCTCAATGATGAAAATCCTAATTGGATTTTTTCTGTTCCACCTAATGCTCCGAATAAATGTTGTGAGTGCCAATAATAAAATGCGTCTGGGTGGTATTGCCATAATAAATATGGGTAAATAATTAGCAATGGCAATGATATGGCAATTGCAATTGCTATTGATAATGCAAATTGACGTGTTTTCCAAGATTCAGAAAATGATAATAATATACTGATTAATCCCATAAATAATAATGGCGGTAAATTATCGCTATAAAATGCGAGTATCCATGAAATTGCAATCAGTATTCCGGCAGACCATACTTTACGTTGAGATAATCCAATGCCGTATAAAAAAGCACAAATAGCGGCAAATAAGATAGGCGTATTACCCATCATATGTCCGAAAATCATAATTCCAGGTGTGCCAATTAAAATTAGCACCACACTGCGACCGTGATATTTACCTAATAATTCTCGCCCTGCCCCTCCGGCACAAGCTAATGATATTGCCATAAATAATGCGGTTACTAAACGCACTGCAGTGTAAGAACTCATTGCCCATGGCGAGAAAAGTGATTGCGATATGCTTGCTAACCATAAGAATAATGGAGAATTGGGTAGATAATATTCTCCAAATAATGTTGGTGCTAATATGTTTCCTTGACGTACGGATTGAATAGCTGCATAGATGGTTGGTTCATAAGGTCGCCATAAATCATGACTGATAATGCCTGGCCATAACCATACAAAAACCAAAAATAATAATGCCCACGGCCATTCGTTTGGTCGTTGTGCTATTCTCAAATGAGACGGTACATAAGTTAGCATAATTGATTGATAATAATATTTTCCGGCAGACTGAAACCTTTGCAAAACATAGTAGATGTGAGCAGATTTCAAAGTTGTAGTAGCACAGCAAACAAAGACTTAACAAGTAGAAATGCTTGTCATTGAAAAGCAACGCAAACGTACGAAATGTGCAAAGAGATGCTAATTTTGCAAAGGTTTCAGACTATATTTATTATTAATAAGTCTGCCGGAAAGTTATATTTAATGTAAATTTTTATTATTACATTCCACGTAAAGCTAATACATCTTGCATATCATATAAGCCATTTGCCTGATTACGCAACCATAATGCGGCACGTACTGCACCATTGGCAAAGG
Organism: Neisseriaceae bacterium; assembly: GCA_017553165.1. Classification (GTDB taxonomy): domain Bacteria; phylum Pseudomonadota; class Gammaproteobacteria; order Burkholderiales; family Neisseriaceae; genus RGIG9985. Next base: position 15,169 of record JAFZMY010000080.1, on the reverse strand, counting down.
TTAGACGGTTTGATGCTTTGTGGGTGATTTCAAATCTTTCACCATCGGTGGCAAATAATGCAGTGTGATCACCTACAATATCTCCGCCGCGAACGGTGGCAAAACCAATACTTTCCGGCAGACGTGCACCTGTTTGCCCTTCTCTACCGTAAATTGCACAAGTTTTTAAATCACGTTCCAAAGCTTTGGCAATTACTTCCCCCATACGCAAAGCAGTACCAGATGGAGCGTCAACTTTATGACGGTGATGGGCTTCGATAATTTCAATATCGTAACCTTTACTCAAAGTGCGTGCAGCAATATCCAATAAAGCAAACATTAAATTTACGCCAACACTGAAATTAGGAGCAAATACAATGCCTATTTTTTGGGAAGCATCAAGCAAGCGTTGTTTGCCATTTTCATCAAAACCAGTTGTACCAATTATCATATTAATATTACTGGCAACACAGTAATCTAATAATTTCAAACTTGCATCTGGACGTGAAAAGTCAATCACTACATCTGCATTTGATAAAGCATTTTCAAGTTTATCCGTAACGATTACATTGGTATTTACGCCAATTGACAGACCTGCATCTAATCCTAAAATTGGTGATTGAGAATGTTCAATAGCACCACTTAAAACTGCATCAGCTTCATTATTTACAGCTTCTACCAAAGCACGTCCCATACGTCCGCCAACGCCATTTAATACAATGCGTAATTTTTCCATGATGATTATTCTTCCTTACCATTATCAAGCGTTTCAAAACGCACTAAAACATCACCTTCAAAATATAAAATTAAAGTACTATGTTTTTTTACGACACCATTTTTACTTACCACATAAGGATAATCCCAACGATTACGATGGAAAGGGTCTTGCAAAAGCGGAGTGCCCAAAAGACTACGAACTTGCTCTTTATTCATACCAGCGGATAGCGATGCGATTGCTCGTTCGTCCAACTCGTTACCTTGTGGCACGGTTAATTTGTAAGATGGAAAATGAGAAATTCGTTCCGAAGAACAAGCATTCAACAAGGATATAGTTGTAACTAATGTGATTAATAACAGTTTCTTCACGGTTTTCCTTTTCGATAATGTAAAGATTGTGGCAAAATGATAGCCGAAAAAAGAAACTAATTATAAACCTGTTTTATAAGAATGGAATCATTTATGAGCCATACCGAGCAAATCCGCAATTTGGGATTAAAAGTTACCGGACCACGCCTTAAAATTTTAAAGCTATTTGAAAGTCGTGCCAATGAACATTTAAGTGCCGAAGATGTGTATCGCATCACATTAGATGAAAATATGAATGTTGGCGTTGCAACAGTTTATCGCGTATTAGCACAGTTTGAAGAGGCTGGCATTTTAGTTAGGCATCATTTCGATACTGGTAAAGCAGTTTATGAATTAGACCGTGGCGAACATCATGACCATATAGTATGTATCGATTGCGGAAAGGTAACCGAATTTTGCGATAGTGAAATCGAAAAAATGCAAGAACACATCGCCCAAAAAAATGGTTATGAAATTGTAGATCATGCTCTTTATATGTATGGTGTTTGCCAAGAATGTCAGGAAGAAAAACATAAAAAGAAACAATTATATTGATTCATAATTTTATTAAACGGTAATTTGTTTTCCGGCAGACTTACTTATAAATATGTATTTAATTTTAAGGATAATACAATGAGCGAACATTTAGTACATTGCGTTAAATTGGGTAAAGAAGCAGTGGGCTTGAAGTTTCCACCATTACCAAATGAATTGGGAAAACGTATTTTTGATAATGTCTCCCAAGAAGCATGGGACGCTTGGATGCGACAACAAACCATGCTAATCAATGAAAATAGATTAAATTTGGCAGACCATAAAGCACGCGAATATATTGCACAACAAATGGAAATTTACTTCTTTGGTAATTGATTTTTTAATTACCTGATAGACTGCCGGAAATAATTTTACCCAAGTTCAATTAGTGGAAATTTAGCATTTATGCGAATATTAATTTTAGGTGGCGGTGAAGTTGGTTCTACTGTGGCAAAGGATTTAGCTACCCTGCCCAGCAATAATGTAACCGTTATCGACATCGCAGAAAACGCACTGAACGCATTAAGCGATAGTTTGGATATTCAAACTATGATTGGAAATGCCGCATCGCCATCAGTGCTTGCAGAAGCTGGTGCTGCTGATGCTGATTTACTATTAGCCCTAACTGGTAATGATGAAACCAATTTAGTTGCCTGTATTTTGGCTAAACAAATTTTCAATATTCCATCACGTATTGCCAGGATTCGTCATAGCGATATTGTGGAATATTGCCTGCCAGATGCTGAAAAAAATGAAAATAAAACTGCTCTTTCTCTGTTTTATGTAAATAAATCAATTTGTCCTGAACAACTTATAACCGAACAATTAATCGAACTTTTCCGCTATCACACTGCTTTGCAAGTATTGAATTTTGCTAATAACACCGTACAGATGGTGGTTACACGTGCTCAAAAAGGTAGCGTATTAGTCGGTAAAATGTTAGGCGAATTACAAGAAACACTGCCGGAAAACGTTTCATGCCGTATTTTTGCGGTGTATCGTAATGATTCTTTGATTATTCCATCAGCACAAACCAAACTTATTCACGGCGATGAAGTTTGTTTAATCGCACCTAAATCGAATATTCCAGCCATACTAAAACTATTCCACTGCGAAGAAAAAACCGCTACGCGAATCATGATTGCCGGCGGCGGTAATATCGGCTATCGCTTGGCAAAACAAGCTGAAAAAGAATTTAGCATTAAAATTATCGAACGCAATCAAAATCGTGCCGATTGGTTATCGGAAAATCTTTCCACATCTTTGGTATTAGCTGGTTCTGCTACCGATGAAAAATTATTAGGACAAGAACATGTAGGCGAAATCGATGTATTTTGTGCTTTAACCAATGATGATGAAGATAACATCATGTCAGGATTATTAGCCAAAAATTATGGTGCTAATCGAGTAATGACCATTGTCAATCGACCAAGTTATGTTGATTTACTATTGGGAAATACTATTGATATTGTTATTTCTCCGCACCTAACTACCATCGGTTCGATTTTGGCACATATTCGCCGTGGCGACATTGTGGCAGTGTACCCATTACGACGTGGCGAAGCAGAAATTATTGAAGCAGTAATTCATGGCACACGTAAAACTTCAAAAATTGTTGAACGCCCATTTGAACAAATTAAATGGCCACATGGTTGCGAAGTAACTGCGATTATTCGCGATAATCGATTTATTGCAACAGACGATGGGCAAACCGAATTAAAAGAAGGTGATAGAGTTATCTTCTTCGTATCTCGCCGCCGTGTCGTGCATGAGTTAGAAAAAATGTTACAGGTAAAACCCAATTTCTTTTTATAAAAAATTATAAAGTCTGCCGGAAAACTTTTCCGGCAGACTTAAAACTTTACAATTTTATCCATTCAATATTTTACGAACAATTTCGCTTGTATCCTGTGATAATTCCGATACTTGGGCAATTTTTTCTAATTCCTGCCGCATAAGCTTGTAATGGTTTTCATCTAATTTTGGTAGTTTGGCAAATGCTTTGGTCAAGCGTGCTGCTACTTGACTGTTGAATTTATCAATTTTAACAATCACTTCACGTAACGCAGCGTAACCTGAACCATCAGCAGCATGAAATTGTGGAGTATTGCGAGTAAATGTTGCCCACAGAGCATATACCTTATTGGGGTTTTCTATGGAAAATGCTGGGTGTTGTTGTGCTGACAATATTTGTTGATGGGCATTTTTACAATGTGATGATGCAATTAGGGCAAAATACTTATCTAAAACCAGTGGATTATCATGGAATTTATCGGCAAAATCTTGCAACATTTGCAAACGTTCATCGCTATCGCTATGGTTAATTGCTCGCAAAATTCCTAATCTTAATGTCATATCATCTTGTAATTCATTATATTCTTGTTGTAAATCGTGTAGCATATTGGGCGATACACGGAATAACAATACTCGACATGTATTCAACAAGGTTTTCACACCAGCGATTTCAGCGTTGTAATGTTCGTGTCGTTTCGGCAAACGTTGCAGCATATTCTGCATACAATTTGTAAGTTGCTCACGACAACCATTGGCAATGCTTTCTAATAGACAATCTCTGGCTAAAAAGATTAATAAGGGATTAGCCGGTGCTAATAAATCTAATAATTCTGATGTTTCCGGCAGACTTAACATAATAGCGGTAAATGCCGCATCGTGTTGCTGTGCTAATAAATGATTGATATTGCGAATTAAATTTGCATGGTCTGGTAAAACTGAACCTTGTTTTAGCGAGTTTAAATTGGCAATAATTGCACGGCGATATAAATTTTGTGCAGCGTCCCAACGTGAAAATTCATCGGTATCATGACTCATCAATAAATTAAGATCTTCTTCGCTGTACGGAAAATTCAAATGCACCGGTGCGGAAAAACCTCGCAATAAAGATGGAACAACTGGCTCACATACGTTATGTAAAACAAATGTTTGTTCTTTTTTGCTTAACAGTAAAACTGCCTCTTGCAATGGTTCAGAAAAAATAATATTACCGTCCATATCCGCATCATCAATTATGCGAAAAGCCACTTCCTTGCCATTACAACCTAATAAACCAACTTTTAGGGGCATCATCATGGGAAGATAATCTTTTCCGGCAGTGTTAGGAATATGTTGTTTAACCGTTAAAGTATAAGTATTGTTATTAATATCAAGTCTGCCGGAAACATCTAAAACAGGCGTTCCTTCTTGTGAATACCATAAGGCAAATTGCGATAAATCTGTATCATTAGCATCTTCCATAGCATTCAAAAAATCATCACAAGTTGCAGCTTGTCCATCATGACGTTGCAAATAAAGACGTAAGCCATTACGGAAACCATCTTCACCTAATAAAGTGTGATACATACGTACCACTTCTGCACCTTTTTCATACACGGTTACGGTGTAGAAATTATCGATTTTTTCGTATGAATCTGGACGTACAGGGTGAGCGGTGGGAGAAGCATCTTCGGCAAACTGTACGCTTCGCATTAATTTAACTTGATTAATCCTTCTTACTGCACGATTGGCTTGATCTGATGAAAATTCTTGATCGCGAAAAACGGTTAAACCTTCTTTTAACGATAGCTGAAACCAATCACGACATGTAACTCGATTGCCGGTGTAATTATGGAAATACTCATGACCAATCACGCTTTCAATTGCTTCAAAATCATCATCGGTAGCAGTGGTTTTATCGGCTAATACATATTTGGTATTGAAGATGTTTAATCCTTTATTCTCCATTGCCCCCATATTAAAATCGCCAACCGCAACCACCATATAAATATCTAAATCATATTCCAAACCAAAACGTTGTTCGTCCCAACGCATGGCATTTTTTAGTGATTGTAGGGCAAAATCGGTGCGACAAATATTTTCTACTTCTGTATAAAAACGCAATTCGATATGTCGTCCAGACATAGTGCGGAAAGTATCATGTCGCATACCCAAATCACCTGCCACTAATGCAAACAAATAACATGGTTTCGGAAATGGATCATGCCATGTGGCAAAATGTCGCAACTCGTCAAGTCTGCCGGAATCGATTGGGTTACCATTAGAAAGCAAAACTGGATATTGTTTTTGATCGGCAGTTATGGTTACAGTGTAAGTGGTCAGCACATCTGGACGGTCGAAAAAATAAGTGATTTTGCGAAAACCCTCCGCCTCACATTGGGTAAATAAACCACTGCCGGAAGCATACAATCCAGATAAACTTTTATTTCTATACGGAAATAATAAGGTTTCAATTTCCAATACAAATTCTTGCTGTGGGATATTTTTAATAATTAGTTTTTCGTCCGATAAAACATAATCCTTATGAGGATTTTCATCAATTTTTACCGATAACAGCTTGGCAGAACCATCTAATACACATTCTGAAATACCATCTTGCAAAGGACGAATATTAATTCGTGCTAATACATGTACACTTTGTTTGATAATCTCAAAAAACAATTCCATATTATCTACCGCAAACGGTAGCGGTTGATAATCATGACGATAATGAATAATCGATTGCGACATAAACACACTCCTAACACACAAGTATCAAGCTTTCTAATAAATAATAAAAACAGTCGGACGTTTCTTTAAATTCGGCAAAGATTTAGCATGCCAGTCGCCAATTGTAGCACTTATAATGCTTTGAGTTTGTTGTAATAAATCACATGCTACGCATAAATGAGTTTCACGATGCAAGGTAGATAAAATATCGGCTAACATTGCATCATTTCGATATGGCGTTTCAATAAAAATCTGACTTTCACCAGCAATAGCTTTTTTCTCTAACCGTCTTAAAGCTGTTTTACGACCATCAGAGTCTGCCGGAAGATAACCTTGAAAAGCAAACGATTGCCCATTTGCCCCAGATGCCATTAATGCCAATAATAAAGAAGAAGCCCCAACCAAAGGTACAACATTAATATTATGTTTATGTGCCAAAGCAACCAAAGCCGCACCTGGGTCAGCCACTGCCGGACAACCAGCTTCACTCATCAATGCCATATCATGCTCTTGTAACAGTGGAGATAACATTTCCGGCAAACTATCCAATTTAGAATGCTCATCAAGACGTGATAAATGCAATTGTTGTAATGGAGTATCTAAATTTAATAATTTCAAATGACGGCGTGCAGTTTTTTCAGCTTCAACAACAAAATGCTGAATATGTCGTATTTTTTCCAAATCATGTGGCAATAACCAAACCTTTTCATCATCACCCAAAGGTGTCGGCAACAAATAAAGCGTACTCATACACTAAAACCTTCTTGATACAAAATATCAATCAAACGAAACATTGGCAAACCAATCAAAGCATTAGGGTCAGTACTTTCAATTTTATCAATTAGCATCATGCCCAAACTTTCACTTTTAGCAGCACCTGCACAATGAACAGCATCAGGCTCTCTTTGCAAATAATTGCAAATCATTTCATCTGATAATTTACGCAAATAAACAGTTGTCTCATCAACATGCCGATAAACTTTGTTATTACGTGAATTGATTACCACCAACGCCGTGTAAAAACACATTTTCTGCCCTGACAATTCACGCAACATTTTTTGTGCATTTTCAATAGTTAAAGGCTTACCATACTGACGATTATTAGCAAAAGCCACTTGGTCAGAACCAATAATCAAAGCGTCAGCATGACTATCATGCAACGATTGAGCCTTACATTGGGCTAAACGCAATGCAGTTTCATAAGGTTTTTCTTCCGGCAGTGTATTCTCATCACAATGCGGTGCAACACATTGAAAGTCAAGATTAAGTCTCGACAACAACTCTCGCCGAAAAGGTGAAGTAGAAGCTAAAATTAAATCCATAACAAATTATTTAATACATAGTAGTTTACAAATATACAATCATAACACCAATCAACAATAATATTGACAACACAAAGATAAAAGTTATATCATTCAAAGTTTATGTTAAACGCAAATTTGATCTTGCCTTGGAGTTTGGCAGAAAACAATGAAACTTACTCTTGGCGTTTTAAAATTATTGAATTAGATGCCAGAGTAGCACAAGGTGATTGTTTTGCCGATTTGTCATCTGAAATTACAGCCACCATTCGTGGTGGCGTTGATGATTTAAACCGGCATTATGCAGATGTTTGCTTAACTGGTGAGTTATCTTTAACTTGTCAGCGATGTTTGCAAGCAATGCCATTTACTCTGAATAATTCGGTACGAATTTTATTTTGTAGCGATGAAGCATCTGCCGATTTAATAGATGATGAAGATGCTGATGTATTGGTTGTTGGTGAAACAGCTGATGTGCGAGAATGGATTGAAGACCAATTATTAACCGCACTACCCTTTGCACCAATGCACGAAAGTTGTGATGAAGATCACCTAATGCAATATCGCAACGACAAGCATAACCCATTTTCAGTACTGAAAAATATTAAACCGTAAAGGTCAAACTTGCATTAGTTACACAGTATTTTTAGGAGCAAAACAATGGCTGTTCAACAAAATAAAAAATCCCCATCTCGTCGTGGTATGCACCGTTCGCATGATGCTTTAACAGCATCATCTTTGAGCGTTGATAGCCAAACAGGTGAAGTACATTTGCCCCACCATATTTCGCCTAATGGCATGTATCGTGGTCGCAAAGTAGTTAAAGCCAAAGACGAATAACACATTCTTGTAATGTAACCACAAGAGTAGCGAAGTCGGTCGATTGAAATAGCAATCTTCCGACTTTTTGTGTTGCAAATAACATTGTATTTTAATCGATTAAATTTTATTGGTTTTATAAATCATGATTACCATTGCAGTTGATGCCATGGGCGGAGATGTTGGTCTTGATGTTACCGTGCCCGCTGCGGCAATGTTTCTTCAAAAATATTCAGACGCACGTTTGTTAATGGTAGGTGATGAAAAACTTATTCGCCAAGCGTGTGCTAAAACTAACATACCAACTAATCGAGTGGAAATAATTCATGCAACAGAAGTCGTTGGTATGGACGAACCCCCTCAACACGCATTGAAAAATAAAAAAGATTCGTCAATGCGTGTTGCCATTAACCAAATCAAAGAAGGACATGCTGCTGCTGCGGTGTCTGCCGGAAATACCGGTGCATTGATGGCAACTGCAAAATTTGTCCTTAAAACCGTGTCTGGTATTCAACGTCCTGCTATTGCCAAATTCTTGCCAGCTAATAATAATAAATTGGTTTGCACTTTGGATTTAGGTGCAAATATCGACTGCCCTTCTGAACAATTATTCCAATTTGCAATAATGGGCGTGCATTTGGTTAAGGCTTTGCAACCTGAAAAAGAAAACCCAAGCGTAGGTTTACTAAATGTTGGCACTGAAGAAATCAAAGGTACAGATACAGTTAAAGCTGCATTTTCGCTATTAAAAAACAGTCATCTTAATTTTATTGGCAATGTAGAAGGTGCTGATATTTTTGATGGCAAAGCAGATGTTGTAGTCTGTGATGGTTTTGTTGGTAATATTGTTTTAAAAACCATTGAAGGTTCGGTGCGTTTTATTGGCAATGTAATCAAAGAAGAATTTAAGCAATCACTTTATTCAAAATGGGTTGCATTATGGGCAATGCCTGTTCTACGTAAATTCAAAACCAGATTAGACCCACGTCGTTTTAATGGTGCAATATTTTTAGGACTGCGTGGCATTGTGATTAAAAGTCATGGTGGTACCGATGCGGAAGGTTTTTTCTACGCATTAGCAGAAGCTTATCGTGAAGTTAATGCTAATTTCATTGAATCATTAGAAAAAACAGTGGAACAAGATTTAAGCAATTTGGAGATGTAATGTCCAAAAAAATCAAACATTGCTGTGATAGCATGGAATCAATAGTTAATACCACTTGTGATATGCATGGGTGTGACTGCCCTGATAAATTCATTATATTTTCTGAACAATTTAATGAATATGGTATTAAAATTTACGGAACGCCTGCGGTATCAGTTATTGATTTTTGTCCATATTGCGGCAAGAAATTGCCTAAATCAAAACGCAAGCAATTTTACAAAACCATGAAAAAATTAGGCATAGACACTTACAAAGATAAAATACCTAAAAAATATCGTCATTATGGCTGGTGGTTGAAATAACACTTTTAAGTTTTAAGAGTATTAACAATATGAAAAATATTTATTTTTTAGGCGGAGGCAATATGGCTTCTGCCATTGTTTCTGGTTTATCACAATCCAATTTATTTCAAATTAACATTTGTGAACGTTTTGAGGAAAGACGCAATTTTCTACAACAAAACTTCCCTAATGCAAATATTACAGATACTCTGCCGGAATTAAATTCTAATGACATATTAGTATTAGCGGTTAAACCTCAAGATATGCAAACTGCACTACAAAGTGTCGTACTTAATGGTGCTTTGGTTTTATCGATTGCAGCAGGATTATCTTGTCATACCCTATCGCAATGGTTAGATGGCACTATGCGTATTATTCGTATTATGCCAAATACTCCTGCACAAGTTGGTTTAGGCATGGCAGGTTTATTTGCCGATATTGCTGCCACCAATGACGATAAACAGCTTGCCCAAGAAATTATGAACAGTGTTGGTAAAACAATTTGGGTTGAAAAAGAAGAAGATTTACATTCTGTTACAGCTATTTCCGGCAGTGGTCCAGCTTATGTATTTTATTGTATGAATGCCTTGTATCAAGCGGCATTATCGCAAGGTATGAACACAGATACTGCATATTTATCTGTATTACAAACATTTGTTGGAGCATCACAATTAGCCTTACAATCTGATGATTCATTTAACGAACTCTGCCGGAAAGTAACTTCCAAAGGAGGCACAACAGCGGCTGCACTAAATGTTTTTGAACAAGCTAATCTTAATCAAATCATGTTACAAGCAACTGATGCCTGTGCTAAACGTTCGATTGAAATGGGACAAAGCATATAAAACATGAGTAGCGAAAAAAATTACATCACCCCTGATGGCTGGCAAAAACTCAAAGACGAATTATACGATTTGGTCAATCGCGAACGCCCTAAAATTGTGGAAGTAGTCAATTGGGCAGCCAGTAATGGCGATCGTAGCGAAAACGGCGATTATATTTACGGCAAACGCCGTTTGCGTGAAATAGATAAACGTATTCGTTTTCTCACCAAACGACTTGAAATCGCAGAAGTAGTCAATCCGGCAGAACGCGGAGAATGCGAACAAGTATTCTTTGGTGCAACTGTGGATATTATTCGAGAAAATGGACAACAACAAACAGTTGCTATTGTTGGTATCGATGAAGCAGATGCTCCACATGGCAAAATCTCATGGATTTCACCATTAGCACGTGCCATAATGAAAGCACATATTGGCGATGAAGTTTTATTACATACACCAGATGGTGATGAATATATAGAAATCGAGAATATTCGTTATATTGAAATTGAATAACTAATTGTTTTTACGAAACTATTGTAAAACTGATAAATGTAAGATAGTTTTCAACACTTATATAAATCATTTATTACATGTCAATTGTTTAATTAGCAATGACTTTAATATTCTTTTTCCAGTTTCAACACCAGGTTGATCATAAGTATTAACTCCAAACATCACTCCTACGGCACTGGTTAATAATTCATAATAATAGAACAAATATCCCAAATGCCATTCATCTAATTTATCTATTGTAATTACATCTACACTTAAACCTTCATTAATAAGAGCACGCACTGTAGCATCGCACTGCATATTAACTAAATTACTCATGGAAATATTTTTTACAAAATCTAATTCTTCTAAATAATCTAAACTTAAATCAGGAATTTTATCGTCAAAATCATGATCAATTACTTTTATAAAAGACACAGTTTTATCTTTTGTGCCGTCCATAATTAATTGTAAGAACGAGTGCTGATCGCGGCTACCTATTAATCCAATTGGAGTCAGCCCAAAACGTGTACAACCTAATTTTTTACCTAAACTTTCTGCCCAAAGTTGAATATACCAATCATTAAATCCTGCTAATCTTTCGCAGTAGCTAAATAATACATTTATTTTTGCATAATTATGCGTGGCATAATGATATGCTTTTTGTAAGATGGTATCATTTTTTTCATTAATAAAATTATTTTTACAATCAGCACCTCCACGCAAAAGTGCACATGCGTCTAATCCCAATGCTACCATAGGAATTATTCCTATTGCACTTAATACACTAAACCTACCACCAACATTTGCTGGTACATGAAAAACTTTTGCATTATTTTTATTGGCAAACTTTTCTAAATTTGTTCCATTATCTGTAATAAAAACAAAATTATCTCCAATATTTTGCGGTTTATAAAAATCTAAAATAAGTTTAAGTAATGCAATTACTTCAACTGTTGTTCCTGATTTTGATGAAATAATAAATATTGTTCTTTTAAAATCTATTTGTTGCGTTATTTGATTAAAACGCAAATTGTCTACATTATCTAAAATATGTAAACGTGCTTTTCTTTTTTTTGCAATTAAAGCATTATCAATTGCTCTGATTCCAATTGATGAACCACCGATTCCAATTAATACTATATCATCATATTCTTTATTATTAAAAAAATTTTCTGCTTCACTTATTATTTCATTTCCCAAATGTGGTAGATGATAATAACCAATGTCTCCCTCTTCTGCTTCTGAATTGAGACGTTGTTCAAATGATTTAATATATTCAATTTTATTTTTCTTAAAGAATAGATTATTTACAATCATTTTTTAATTTCTCATAAAAATATTGAGTAGCTTGTGCGTATCCGTCAACCGAACCACAATCAAATCTTTTCCCTTTGAATTTATATGCAATTGCGATTCCATTTTTTGCTTGCGTCATAATAGCATCGGTAATTTGTATTTCTCCATTTTTACCTGGTTTGGTATTTTTGATAATTTCAAAAATATCGGGAGTTAATATATATCTTCCAATAATTGCTAAATTAGATGGTGCTTCATTTACATTTGGTTTTTCAATCATGTTATCGATAATTATTAAATCATCTTCAATAAATTTTCCACTAACTATGCCATAATTAGAAACTTGTTGTTTATCTACTTCCATAACAGCAATAATTGAACAGCGATATTTCTCATAAATTTTTACCATTTGTGATAAAACGCCCTCGCCTTCTTCATTTATACATAAATCATCGGCTAAAATAACCCCAAATGGTTCATCTCTAACAAGAGTTCTGCCTGTATAAATTGCATCTCCTAATCCTTTCATACTTTCTTGTCTTGTAAAAGAAAAAGTGCAATTTTTAATTAATTCTCTAATTTCTGTAAGTAAATATTCTTTGGAACTTCCTGCAATTTGTTCTTCTAATTCATAACTTTTGTCAAAATAATCTTCTAATGCTCTTTTTCCTCTTCCGGTAACAAATGCCATATTATTTATGCCAGCTTCCAAAGCTTCATCAACTCCGTAGTGAATTAGCGGTTTAGTTAGAATTGGAAGCATTTCTTTGGGCAGACTTTTAGTAGCTGGTAAAAAACGAGTACCGTATCCTGCAGCTGGGAAAAGACATGTTTGTATCATAATTTTATAACCTATAATTTATGTAATATTGAAATTATAACTTAAATTCGTTTCCGGCAGACTATAAAACACTCACAAGTCTGCCGGAAAACTATTTAGTTAGAATGAATGTTCTAATGTTGGGAATGTTTTATCTTTTACTTCTTTTACGTAGAGACGAATTGCATCTTGAATGCTATTTTGTCCTTGCATAAAGTTTTTAACAAAACGTGCTTTTTTGCCAACAGTAATATCCAACATATCGTGCATTACCAACACTTGCCCATCGCAATCCACACCAGCACCAATACCAATCGTAGGACATGAAACACTATTTGTAATTTCAGCTGCCAATTGTGCAGGCACGCATTCCATCAAAATAACGGCAGCACCGGCTTCATGATGTGCCTGTGCATCACGCAATAATTGTTTGGCTGCTTCTTCTGTTTTTCCCTGAACTTTGTAACCACCCATAGTGTGTACTGATTGAGGGGTCAAACCGATGTGAGCACAAACCGGCACACCTCTTTCTTGCAAAAAACGCGTAGTTTCAGCCATAAATTCGCCACCTTCCAACTTGACGATATTAGCACCGGCAGCCATTAGTTTATGTGCAGATGCAAAAGCCTGTTCACGGCTTTGCTGATAACTTCCAAAAGAAAAATCTGTCATAATCATGGCGTTTTCTACACCGCGTGCAACACATTGAGTGTGATAACACATGTCTTCTAATCTTACCGGAGTAGTTGCCTTATGCCCCTGCATAACCATACCTAATGAATCACCGATTAGCAAAACATCAACGCCACACTGATCCATTACGGAAGCAAAGGTAGCATCATAACAAGTTAGCATAGCAATTTTTTCGCCAGCAACTTTCATTTTATTTAAGGTGGTGATGGTAACCATGTTTTTACCCTTTCATGAAAAGTAGTTAGATTCTAACATACAGAAGCTTGTTAAGGACTTTTTAAAAATTAAAATAGTTCCTATTGTATTCAATGTTTCCGGCAGACTTAACATACTTATACAAAACCTGATTTTCTAATTATTCGTCATTCGTAAGCGACAGCGAAGAATCTTTTTATGAAACAATTAGTTGAGATTCTTAATTTCGCTTTCGCTCAATTTACGAATGACGGATTTTGCGGGAGTTTCCATTAAGTAATCTGCAATGAGCCTTGGGCACTCATCAACATCTCCACCACTTGCGGTGCATTGATAATAGCGTAACGGCTATCCATTTGTTCTGCACTAAAACCATTGTGCTGCATACATGCACCACATACAGCAATTTTACCGCCACCTGCTAAAAAATCTGCCCACAAATCTTTGACCGGACGAAATGGTGCCCCAATGTCCATATCATCAGCCGCATTGGGACAACCCAACTCAACAGCTTCTACCATTAAAATCACCGTTGCATTATGTCCTTGTTGCAAGGCATTCAATGCCATCGTTAATGCCACAGTTACTTTGGCAGGATTGCTATGTCCGTCAAATACGGTTGCTACAAAATCACTTTTTTGCATATTTCACACTTCCTATAAAAAATCAAAGGGATTGGACATTATAACAAATTATATTTTAATATTCTCTAATATTCTAATATTAAGTCTGCCGGAAAAGATATTTAATATCAAAAACAATCCCAATTAAACAGCACATGGGAAAAATCGCATTTTTTCAAATCATCGGGTTTAATAAAGAAATTGCCCACGCCGCAGTCGCCCCACATAATGCCTTCATCGCTTTCAATTTGCAATAACAATACGCTGTGTTTGCGGTATTTTCTTTCTTCTCTTGGGTCAGTTTGGGTAAAATCAGGGTAGCCGCCGATTAAGTTTTCAACGGTGTGTTGTTTTATTTTTTCCCACGCCTTTTCGCCAAATAAAACTTCTAAATCGGATAAATCATTTTTATTGAGTTTAATGCCCACTTCTTTGGCTGCATTTTTTAGGGCTTTTTCAAAACCGATACACTCTGTGCCAATACGAATTTGGGTTTTTTTGAAAATCAATTTATATTGCGTATCCACAGGAAAACCGCCGTCATCTTCTTCATCAAAAATCTGCGGTGCGTAGGGAATA
>JAFZMY010000079.1 GCA_017553165.1 Neisseriaceae bacterium | reverse complement strand
CTTCGCCCACACCCATATTCAAGGTGATTTTTTCAATGCGAGGCACTTCCATCACGCTCTTGTAGTTGAATTTTTTCATCAACTCAGGAACAACGGTGTCTTTATAAAATTCTCTTAATCGTGCCATTATTTGCTCCTTGCAATTTCCGCACCGTTCGATTTATACACACGAACGCGGCGTACTTTTTGACCTTCTTCGGCAATCACTTTAATGCCTACGCGATCGGCTTTATTCGTTTCAGGATTGAAAATAGCCACATTAGAAATATCCACAGGCATATTTTTAGCAACAATGCCACCTTCAATTTGACGAGCAGGATTAGGTTTGCGATGGCGTTTTACTTCATTTACGCCTTCTACAATCACTTTGCCGTCCAAAACGCGAACCACTTCACCCTTACGGCCTTTGTCTTTGCCCGCAATC
Organism: Neisseriaceae bacterium; assembly: GCA_017553165.1. Classification (GTDB taxonomy): domain Bacteria; phylum Pseudomonadota; class Gammaproteobacteria; order Burkholderiales; family Neisseriaceae; genus RGIG9985. The sequence continues at coordinate 1,741 of JAFZMY010000079.1, read as the reverse complement.
ACGATGACTTGATCGCCTTTAATGATTTTGTTCATAAACCGTCCCCTTAAATCACTTCGGGTGCCAAAGACACGATTTTCATAAAGCGTTCGGTACGCAACTCACGAGTTACAGGTCCGAAAATACGCGTGCCTAATGGTTCTAATTTGTTGTTTAATAACACGGCGGCATTGTTGTCGAATTTAATCAACGCACCGTCTGCACGGCGAACACCTTTGGCAACGCGAACAACCACAGCGTTGTACACATCGCCTTTTTTAACGCGACCGCGAGGGGCTGCGTCTTTTACCGTTACTTTAATAATGTCGCCAACAGAAGCGTAGCGGCGTTTAGAACCGCCCAACACTTTGATGCACATCACACTACGCGCACCAGAATTGTCAGCCACATCTAACATGGTCTGCATTTGAATCATAGTTTTAACCTTAAAACAATATCTTATATCTTAAATCGGCGTAATTGACCATTTTCAGATTAGCACCTAAACAAATTTAGGCTACCTGAAACCCTTGTGTCATCAGGGTTAAAGCCAACTCGTCCCGATTCCCGAAAGGATAAGAATAACTCCCCATTAAGGGGAAAGACGGCAATTATATAAACAAATAAAAAATCTTGCAAGGGGTTTTGAAAACTTTTTTCAAAATTTTGATAGAAATAAAATTCAGGCTGCCTGAAACGGTTGAGTCATTAGCGACTTGTCGCTTATGGATATAACCGTTTTGACGCGTGATGAAATCACGGCGTGGCAAGCCCATTTAACTGATATAGGCGTTGTAATCCCCCTGCTACGAAGAACGCACCAAACGACTACTGCCGTAGGGTGGGCAACTTTGTTGCCCACGCGGTTCTGTTTAGGTTTTCAGGCTGCCTGAAAATCCATTAAAACGCGTGGGCAACAAGTTGCCCACCCTACGCTTGCTACGCTTGCTGTTTGAGTTTGGATTATTTATATTTCTTCTGACGGAAAATCATCAATCCAAAAGGGCGTAAACATCACTCGGCGATGATTATCAATAGCAAATTGCAGTAACTTCAAAATTTCTTGCATATCATCTTGCGTAACCAATTGTTTTTCAATTAGTTCATTGATTTCTTCTTGAAGTTTGGGTAATTCATCATCTGCAAATATATTTTCCTCCCAAAACCACAATTCAGACAACAAAACATTAGGTATTTCATCGTGATATTCATCACCTCCCATCATAATTTTGTAGATATGAGTTGGAATTGCTCTCCATGAATTATCGTTTTCAGGATAAAGCCCCCCATTTTTACCTTCGACAACTATTGCACATGTTGATGCCATATTATTATTCCTTATGGGATAGGAGTTGTACCAGGATAGGTCGTAATAAGATTACCCTTTTTGTCGGTAATCACTGTTAAAGTTTTCGTGGGAGAAGAACCATTTTTGGCATCTATTCCAATTATTTTACCAGTATCCACATTCCTAATATAATTACCAGATTTAGGGTCTTTATAAGCAGGCGTGTCGATTGTATTTTTGTCTTTCAAAAGTTTAACAACTTCATTGTCGGAAATGGTAAATTGAGATTTGTTTGTTTTGCTCATATTACCGCCGTGATTGTTCAAAGTATGGGTTAAACCACTTTTATTATCACCTTTGCGAATGTTAATCCGCGTAGCAACAGAGCCTGTACCAATCTCCTTACCCGCATTACCCATCGCTGCATTTTTCAAGGCATTTGCTTGTGCTTCGGTAAGACTTCCTTCAATTCGG
>JAFZMY010000078.1 GCA_017553165.1 Neisseriaceae bacterium | reverse complement strand
TGTGTAATCTTTTTGTTTCAAATACATTAAGCCTAACAAGGCTTGGGCATCAACATTGCCTTTTTCTGCGGCTGTTTTAACCTGTTGCTCATACGCCTTATCATTGTTTTTAATTGCTGTTATAGCGTCTTGGGTTGTTTTAACATTATTCTGCCCTGCCGCTTTCGCTGTATTTTCCTGCGAACAAGCCGACAAACCCAAAACAACACTCAATGCAATTAACACCCATTTACTTCTCATATTTCAACTCCTTTTACAAAAGTTATATATTTAAAAATACTTTCAGGCTGCCTGAAAACTATGATTTATCCGCAAGTTGTGTATTATCTTTCATATATTGCAACGAAAACTGGCGTTTGGATAAAATTTCGTTAATTTTATCATCAGGCAAACCTGCATTAGCGAGTTCTTGACGCAATTCTAATAAACCACGATTAAACGCTTCTCGTGCCTTTTCGACACCGTCAATAATAAATTGAGCGTTAAAATCGTCTTTTAATTCATAAAACTGCACATTAGACACACAAGAGTAAAACCACTCAAAACGGGCGGCAACTTCTTGCAAGGCTAATGTACCGTGTGCTTGCCGAACACCCTGTTCGCTTAAATAAACCGTACCTTGTATATTGTAAAACCCATGTTTTTTCAATATCTTGTTAATATCAGCATAAGCGTTTTGCCAACTTTTATTGTGATCGTTTTCTTGCAAACAATTCGTGTCCATATCGAAAACAATTAAGGTTCTGTCCATTTGATAAACCTTTTTATTATTCAGGCAACCTGAAAGGATAACACTTTTTCAGGCTGCCTGAAACGATTATTCCACTTGCGAAAAAGGCAAATAGCCTTTTTCACGAGCATTTTTAATGCGTAACACCAGAACCTTTTCTTTATCGTAATGATACAAAGCAACAAAACAATTTCGCTTTGCCTTACCGAAAAAAATCAACAACTCACGATAATAAAATTGATGTTCTTGGTGATAATATTGCCGTCCGATTAAAGGATTATTCGACAACATGGTCAATTTATTGTTAATGGTTTCAACCGCAGAAAACGCTACGCCATTATCTGCATTTTCTTGATAAAAACGATAAAAACGCTGAATATCTTCTTTTGCATTATGTGTAATGATTAACGGAATATTCATTATCGGTGCGTTTGGGGCATAGGTTCATCAGGGTTGTGGCGTAATTCTTCTACCCATTGTTGCAATTCTTGCAAACGAATATGCAAACCTGTTTGCTCAAAATGTTGTTTGGCAAGTTTGGCTTCTAACACCATATCATCAGTAGCAAGACTTGGCGGTTCGTTTTTTAATGCGGTATTCATAACACATTTCCTTTTTTTCAGGCAATATGTAAAAAGAATAACACTTTTCAGGCTGCCTGAAAAATAAAAAATCGGCGATAACGCTTCGCCGTTTTTGGTAGGCACGATTGGATTCGAACCAACGACCCCCACCATGTCAAGGTGATGCTCTAACCAACTGAGCTACGTGCCTGCTTTGTTTCTATTTTAGTTTCTTTTGTAAAGGGTCAATGATTATATTTCAGTGCTATTTAATTAGCAATATTTTATAAAAACACTGCCGGAAAGGTTTTTAATAAATATTCTTTCCGGCAGACTTAATGAAAAAAACTACCTTGTAGAGATGACTGGTTTTGTATTAGTCTCATTTAGCATGATGTGTTTTACAAGTAATTTCACCAAGTTTAGCAGAAAAAGCTTAAAGAATATTCTTTAAGTGTTTGCTTGACAAAGCAAACACTTTTTAAATTTTTTTTTACTTCCATAAGGGAACATAAAATATGTATATGAGAAAACTTGTTTATTTTGCATTAATTTCATCATTTGCACTTTCTGCTTGTGGTGGCGGTTCTGATGACGATGGTACAAGTGCACCATCAACTCAACCAGTATCAAATGGTAGTAGCAATGCTACACCTGTATCTAATAGTAATGATGAGAACATGGAAACTGGATCGGCTGCACAATATATTATTCAAGGTGGTGCAGGTTATGACTTTACCCAAAAATCTGGTACTGGTTATGATTTTAGCCAAAAATCATTTACGCCTAATGATGGTAAAGATTTTACTAATTTAATTATTGATGGGAAAAAAATCGATCTTATAAATGGTAATAGTCGTGGTTTTACTCATCTCGAATCATATTCCATTTTTGGAGTATTGCATCTTGATGATGGCAGGAATGTTATATTTCATCAAGGTATTCCAACCGAAACAAACGATATGCCACAAGATAACAATGTAAAATATAAAGGAGGAGCAATGGCAAGTTTTCTCAATGGAGCTCGTGAAGGAAGTTCTGATTTTGTTGTAAATTTTGGTGAGAAAAAACTCACTGGTGATATACAATGGCACAACGATATAGGAGATAAACAAACCCATATTGAAGCGACAATCAATGGTAATACTTTCTCTGGTACAAGCGGTTCTGTTAAATCTATGGGTAAATTTTATGGACCCAAAGCGGCTAATTTAGCTGGTACGTTTTATGATAGTAGTGCGGTTGAGAAACAACCTCGTGCAGGTGTCTTTGGCGCTTTTAGGACTAATTAGTGCCTGCCCAGTAAGCCTGAAATTAATTTGATAGTCTGCCGGAAAAGTAGTAATAAATTTTTTCCGGCAGATTACGTTACAAAAATAACACTGTAACACTATACTTCTTCAAATCTTTGTGAAATTCCTTTTTTTATAGCAAGTTGCATTTTTTATATGGTAATTTCTAAAAATTCGTCATTCTTCGTTTCACTTTCGTGAAACGAAGAATCTCAATTGATTGTTTTACATAAATATTCTTCGCTACGATTATGAATGATGGATAGTGAAAAAAATGATTTGGCAGTGCTCTCTATTTATAAAAACTCATGATACATTCTAAAACGACGAATTTTACAGGAGTTTCAAACAAGCAACTTAAATTAGGCATATAATTGCACCCATCAATCCCCATATACACACTCAAAAAATGATAGACTGGAAGAAAAAAATCAACGCCTATTCACGCCTGATGCGTGTGGAAAAACCGATCGGCACTTATTTATTGCTTTGGCCGGCTTGGTGGTCGCTATGGATTGCGGCTGATGGTAAGCCGGATATTTTATTGATTATTTTATTTGGAATTGGTTGTTTTCTAATGCGTTCAGCAGGTTGCGTAATTAATGATACTGCTGATCGAAATTTTGACGGTCAGGTTGAACGCACACAGAGAAGACCATTTGCACAAGGCGAAGTTACAGTTAAAGAAGCTTTAATTTTATGTGCAATTCTGTGTTTATTAGCCGCTTTGTGTTTATTGCCTATGAATCGTTTGACTTGGATTATGAGTCTTCCGGCGTTGTTTTTAGCCCTAACCTATCCTTTTACCAAACGTTTTTTTCCAATTCCACAATTTTATTTGGGTTTAGCTTATTCGTTTAGCATTCCTATGGCTTTTGCCGCACAAACAGGTCATGTTCCGGCTATGACTTGGTTACTTTTTGTAGCTAATGTTTGCTGGACTTTGGCTTATGACACTATGTACGCTATGGCAGATAAACCTGATGATTTGAAATTAGGTAATATCAAAACTTCTGCAATTACCTTTGGTGATTATGATATGGCAGCTGCAATGGCTTTTCATGTTTTATTCGATATATTAATGGCTATTGCTGGAATTTTGATTCATGCTAATTTATTTTTCTGGTTGTTTTTTATAGTAGTTATTGCTTTGCAAGTTCATCAATATACGCAAATTAAAGATAAAGACAGATATAAATGTTTTAAAATGTTTTTATCTAATAATCGTGTTGGTATTGCAATGTTTTTAGGTGTATTCTTTCATTACATAGGCAAACATTATTTAAATATGTGAGGGGTAATTTATGTTTAATCCAACTTATATCGAACAATGCGTTTTACGTAGAAAAAAAGTTTTTGATGCAATTGGCTTACATGGAATTGCTGTTTTATTTTCTGCACCAGAAAAACAACGTAGTGGCGATACTTCATATCCATTTCGTCAAGATAGTGATTTTTATTATTTAAGTGGTTTTGATGAGCCTGATGCGATTTTAATTTTAGACGGTGCAACTCGGGAAACTATTTTATTTTGTCGCGATTTAGATCCTGAACGAGAAATTTGGGAAGGTTCTCGCTATGGCATTGAAAAAGCAAGAGAATATTTCAAAATAGAATACACTGCATCTATTGGTCAATGGCAAAAACATATCAAGGAATTACTCAAAGGTCATACTCAATTATGGACTCTGAATCGCTATAACAAAGAAAAAAAATTATTGCAAATATGGCATGATTTATATCAACCATATACTGCACAAAGTCTGCCGGAAAGCTGTATGAACTTACGTACCATTTTAGACCCAATGCGTTTAATCAAGGACGAAGTGGAATTAGACTTGTTACGACATGCCGCTAAAATCAGTGCATTCGGACATGTGAAAGCAATGTGTGCGGCAGTACCTAAACAGTATGAGTATCATGTGGAAGGTGAGATTTTGTCGGAATTTTTCCGACATGGAATCAGAAACTGTGCATATAACACCATTGTTGCCGCCGGTAAAAACGCTTGTACATTACATTACACTCAAAACGAATCTGTACTAAAAAGCGGTCAATTGGTATTAGTCGATGCAGGGGCTGAATGGCAAAATTATGCAGGGGACATTTCTCGCACCTTCCCTATTGATAATGATTTTACCCCTGCTCAAAAAGATATATATCAAGTTGTATTAGATACCAATAAGCGAGTCATTAGTGCCGCACGTGCTGGAGTTACATACGAATCACTTAATAATCTATCGATTGAACTGTTAACCCAAGGATTATTAGATTTAAAACTACTTTCCGGCAGTGTTCACGATAATATTGAAAAACAAAAATATAAACGTTTCTATATGCACAGCATAGGACATTGGTTAGGTTTGGACGTGCATGATGTGGGCGGACGTTTTGAACATGGTCAATCAATAGTCTTGCGTGAAAATATGTGCATGACCGTAGAACCAGGATTATATATTCCAGACGATGTAGATATTCCGGCAGAGTTACGTGGAGTTGGTGTACGTATTGAAGACAATATTATTATTCACCAAGATGAAGCAGAGGTATATACAGATTACGTTCCCAAAGAAATAGATGAAATCGAAGACCTTAACCTGTAGGAAATACATTAAATGAGACAACTATCTACATATCTTGATACTCAACCTATTATTGGCAAAGATGTATATCTTGATGAAAGTGCACGTATTAGTGGCGATGTGGTAATTGGTGATAACTCATCTATTTGGTTTCATGTAAGCATTCGTGGCGATGTTAATTACATTCGCATTGGCAAACGAACTAATATTCAAGACAATTGCGTTTTGCATGTTGGTAACAAGGGTTACGACAATCAGGAACAACATGATGGTGCACCGTTAATTATTGGTGATGATGTTACCGTTGGGCATGCAGCAATTTTGCATGGTTGCACCATTGGCAATCGTGTTTTAATTGGCATGGGAAGTATTATTTTAGATAAAGCGGTTATTGATGATGATTGCATAATTGGTGCAGGTTCATTAGTTCCACCTAACAAACATTTAGAAAGTGGTTATTTGTATTTAGGCTCACCGATACGTCAGGTACGTAAATTAAGCGATGAAGAAATTGCTCAATTGCGTCAATCTGCTCACCACTACGTTAAAATTGCTCAAAATTACGCTTTAACGCAATGACGCTGTCGCATCTGCTCAAACAAACAAACAGAAGTTGCCATTGCCACATTCAAAGATTCGGTTTTACCTATCATAGGAATCCGCACGCCGAATGGTGCACAAGCTGCGATTTCCTGCGAAACCCCTGCCCCTTCGTTACCAAACACCCAAGCACTTGTATGAGTTAAATCCAATTCATACAAACTCTTAACCCAAGATGTAGATAAAGTAGTTACATGTACTCTGCCAGAAAACTTACGCAAAAAATCTACCAGACGAACATTTGTAGCAATGTTAATTAAAAAATTAGCTCCCATAGCTGAACGCAAAACTTTGGGCGACCAAACATCGGCACATTGTGAATCTAAAACCATATGCGAAATTCCAGTTGCCGCTGCCGTGCGTAAAATTGTTCCAACATTGCCAGGGTCTTGTACATTCTCCAAAACCACACAATCGACATCATTAGGCAAAACATTTGCATGTGGCAAAGTCATTTGCGAAAACACATCGCAACCATTGCTTAATGAAGCAATTTGCCTTGCCACTTTATCCGAGATTACAACTACCGAGTGTTCAGGTATTTGTTTAAGACAAGCCTGAATTTCTGCATTTTCTATGCGACTTTCAGGTACAAAAACCTTTTCCGGCAGTCTTTGAGATAACAGTGCACTTTGCAATAAATGAACACCCTCAATTACAAATCTTTGATTTTTATGACGAAAACGCCTATCAACCAATAAATGACGTAAATACTTAACCTGAATATTATCTGTTGAAGTAATCATGATTACACTTTCGCACAAGGTATTTGGATAACAAAGATATACCAAATAGGCTATAATCCGCCACTCTTATTAACATAAATATATAGAAATTTAAGATGTTTATTCACCCAAACTTTAATCCAGTTGCGATTAGCATTGGACCATTATCTATCCATTGGTACGCATTAAGTTATATTGTAGGATTTATTTTATTTTCGATATTAGGCAGATACCGCATCAAGAAATTTTTAAGTATCTTAAACAAAGAGCAATTGGACGACTTATTAACTATTGGTATTTTGGGAATTATATTAGGTGGTAGGTTAGGTTATGTATTTTTTTACAATGCCCCATATTTCATGGCACACCCAATAGACATTTTCAAAGTGTGGCAAGGTGGCATGTCGTTTCATGGTGGATTTATTGGCTCACTTGTTGCCATTATGATTTTTGCACGTAAACATAAATTCACATTTGCCCAAGTTGCAGATAATGTTGCCCCATTAATTCCATTAGGATTAGCATCAGGTCGTATGGGAAACTTTATAAACGGTGAATTATGGGGAAGAATCACCAGTCCAGACGCATTTTGGGCAATGGGTTTTCCCCAAGCACAAGTTGCTGATAAACAAGCCGCACCATTATTAAGTGATTTAGATGCACAACAAGCATTTTTACAATATGGAATGTTGCCACGCCACCCATCACAATTGTATGAATTATTATTAGAAGGCATTATTTTATTTATTATATTATGGGTATTCTCTAAAAAATCTCGACCAACTGGACAAGTCGCAGCACTATTTATTTTAGGTTATGGCGTATTCCGCTTTTTAATTGAATTTACCCGCCAACCAGATAGTCATTTAGGATTATTATCACTGAATATGTCTATGGGACAATGGTTAAGCTTACCTATGATTATTATAGCTTTAATCTGGTTTATAAAAGCACGCAACAACGACCACTTATCTCAACCATTCAATCAAATAAAAGAAAACAAAGCGTAAATATTTTTCCGGCAGTGTCCAATCTAAACACTGCCGGAAAAAACACAAAAATTACAAAACAATATTAAAACAATTACTGCTGAACTAATGTACCAGCCGTACCGTAAGCCAAAATTTCTACCGTACCAATTACGCCACCGCTATTGCCGTTATTAGATTGCTCGCTTAATACAGATGTTTCCAATTTAACATTGAAAATAGCATTAGCACCGCCCCAATTAGCTTCCTCTTTCATTCTCACAATTGCCTCACGGCGAGCCCTCTCCAACAAAGTTTCATAACTTTGCAAACGACCACCAAAAAACAAACGCCAAGCCGATAGAAATTGTTTGAAATAATCAGAAGAAACAACCACACTACCCTTTACCAAAAAAGTATTACTAAAATTTTCCGGAGGGTGTTTGGCAGAAAAAGCAACAATATTCGATAAAGTCTTTTCTTTACGCCATAATTCGACAAAATGCTTCTGCTCTATATTTTTACCAACAAAATAACCAACTACCAATAAAATAGCGGTTACAATTAGACCAAGAATAGCACCCATAATTAACCTTCTAATAACACTGCCGTACCGTATGCAAATACTTCTGACGCACCAGCTGCAACATTTGACGTAGCAAAACGAATGTTAATCACCGCATTCGCACCCAATTGATGTGCTGATTCAACCATGCGTTGTATAGCTTCATCACGAGATTCATTGAGAAGTTCGGTATAGCCTTTCAATTCCCCACCAACAATGTTTTTTAAGCCAGCCATAATATCTCGTCCTGCATGTTTAGCACGCACAGTCGAGCCTTGCACTAAACCTAAATGTTTGATTATCTTACGATCTGGAATAACTTCAACATTACTCAATAACATATTAACTCCTTCAAATAAACACAAAAAATACATAGCACTACGAATTAGCTACTCAAAAGGCATTATACAAATAAAACCGTTTTTATCAACATTATTATACAAATACCTTTCCGGCAGACTTATAAATTAAATAATCAAGCCATCATCGCTTTTAACAAAATCCATATCCCAGTTACACAAAATAAAACACAAGCCGCAATATGTACAACTTTAATTGGAATTTTATGAATGAGTTTTTCTCCCAACCAAATCACAGGGGCATTGGCAAGTAATAAACCGATAGTACTGCCCAATACCACCATCAGTACGCTGTTATAATTAACTGCCAAAATTACAGTGGCAATTTGAGTTTTATCGCCGATTTCTGCCAAGAAGAATAAAATCACAGTAGTTAAAAACGCACCGTAACGCAAAGTCTGTTGTTTTTCATCATCTTTATCTGGAATTAATAACCATAAACCAACAACAATAAAAGCTATGCCAGTTATCCATGTCAAAATACCATTTTCAATTAATTGACTTAACCATACTCCAAACCAAGCAGATACTACATGATTTGCCACTGTCGCTACAAAAATTCCTAAAACAATGGCGTATTTTTGACAAAAACGTGCGGCTAAAAATAAGGCTAATAATTGAGTTTTATCACCCATTTCTGATAGAAAAATCAAGACTAATGAAGAAAAAAAAGCATCAAGCATGATTTATAACCCTAATAGATAAATAAGTGGGTAATATTATTTAACATTACCCACCGTATTTAGAAATATTACGTAAATTTACAATAAATTTGGTTTCCGGCAGTGCCAATCGCTGTTTTGCTGAATTTGATGAGCAATATTCAAAAGTTTTGCTTCATTAAAATGATTGCCAATTAATTGCACCCCAACCGGCAAACCATTAGCCGTAAACCCAGCAGGTAAAGACAAACCTGGCAAACCTGCTAAATTAAGAGATAATGTATAAATATCAGATAGATACATCTGAACAGGATCTGATGAAATACTACCTAATAATGGAGCGGCAGTTGGTGCTACTGGGGTTAAAATAGCATCACAAGTGGTAAAGGCATTTTGAAAATCTTGTGCAATCATACGGCGTAATTTTTGTGCTTTAACATAGTAAGCATCGTAATAACCGTGAGATAACACGTATGTACCAATCATAATTCGGCGTTTGACTTCATCGCCAAAGCCTTCGGCACGTGTTTTACAATACATTTCTTCCAAATCTTTGTATTCAGGAGTGCGATAGCCATAACGCACACCGTCAAAACGTGATAAATTGGTACTTGCTTCTGCACAAGCCAAAACGTAATAAGCAGGAATACTCAATTCGGTATTAGGTAAGCTAATGTCTATAAATTCAACCCCTAATTTGCGTAATAAATCAATGGCGTTTTGAATGTTTTTTTGTACTTCAACATCACAACCCTCACCAAAATATTCTTTGGGTATGCCAATTTTGATACCGTTTAATGATTTATTTAAATCACGAGTGTAGTCCTCTTTTTCTCGTTCGACAGATGTTGAATCGTTAGGGTCAAAACCTGCCATAGCATTAAGCAATAAAGCACAATCTTCGGCAGTTTGTGCCATTGGTCCTGCTTGGTCAAAACTGGACGCATAAGCTACCATGCCAAAACGTGAAACCACTCCATAAGTTGGTTTTAAACCAGTAACACCGCAATGCGATGCTGGTTGACGAATCGAACCACCGGTATCACTTCCCAGTGCACACGGTGCAAGACGTGCCGCAACAACCGCTGCCGAACCTCCTGACGAACCACCTGGTAAATGTTCAGTTTTCCAAGGATTGCGAGTAATACCATAATAGGAAGATTCGGTAGTCGAACCCATAGCAAACTCGTCCATATTGGCTCGTCCCAAAGTAACCATGCTTTCATTGACCAAATTTTGTACTACCGTAGCAGTATAAGGCGAAATAAAATTATCCAACATCTTGGAAGAACAAGCACTTCTCCAACCTTGATGACAGAAAATGTCTTTGTAAGCAATCGGTACACCTGTTAAAAGACTACCGGAACCATTAGCAAGACGTTCATCGGCAAACTGTGCTTCTTTTAAAGTTTTCTCCGCATCTAATGTAATATACGCATTGATGGCAGGATTGATTTTTTCAATTGCCGATAAATAAGTTTGTGCCAATTCAACCGCAGAAATCTTCTTTTGTTGTAATAAATCACTACATTGTTTTAATGTGAATTGAGTAGTCATAATTGCAATCTTTATAAAATGTTTAATTTACGTAGAAATAGTCTGCCGGAAAGCATTTCCGGCAGACTTTATTCAATAACTTTCGGTACTAAATACAAATGTTCACCTAATTGTGGTGCAACTGCCTGATATTCATCACGGCGGTTCGCCTCTGTAACCACGTCTTCACGCAAACGTTGCGTATACTCATGAGGGTGGCTTAAAGGTTCAACATCTTCTGTATTTACAGATTGCATTTTAGCGATTAAGTCGAAGATATTGTTTAATTGAGTTAGCGTTACTTGCTTTTCCTCATCGCTTAAAAATAAGCGAGAAAGTCTCGCTATTTTGTCTACATCAGCAAGAGTTAATGCCATTATTCAAAATCCTTATTAAAATAGTTTGTTAAATAATATAGTTATCGGTTATCATTGCACCTTTGATGGTACTTTAAATAATCATACAATTTGCAGATTATAACCGAAAATAGATACTTATATTGATTGATATAACTAAAATTTAGGATATTGCAACAATGTTTCGCTTTATTACACAATATTTCTCCCATGACTTGGCTATTGATTTAGGTACTGCCAATACCTTAATTTATGTTAAGGGCAAAGATATAGTTTTGGACGAACCGTCAGTAGTAGCAATGGAAACCGACCCTGTAAGTAATAAATTGAGTATTCGTGCGGTTGGTTTAGAAGCTAAACACATGTTAGGAAAAACACCAGGTTCTATTCAAGCAATCAGACCGATGAAAGATGGTGTGATTGCCGACTTTAATACCACCGAAAAAATGCTCAAAGAGTTTATCCGTCGTGTAACACCCAATCGTTTTGCGGCTGCACCACGTATTGTTATTTGTGTTCCATGCGGTTCAACTCAAGTTGAACGCAAGGCCATTCGCGATTCAGCACTGGCAGCTGGTGCATCATCGGTTAACCTGATTGAAGAGCCAATGGCAGCCGCTATTGGTGCAGGCTTACCAATCTCTGAACCACGTGGTTCAATGGTAGTAGATATTGGTGGTGGCACTACCGAAGTTGGTGTAATTTCATTATCTGGTGTAGTTTATTCCAACTCCATTCGTGTTGGTGGTGATGCTTTTGATGAAGCGATTGTTAATTACATTCGCCAACATTACGGCATGTTAATCGGTGAAACCACCGCAGAAAACATCAAAAAAAGCATTGGTTGTGCTTTCCCTGGTGAAGAAGTGCAAGAAATGGAAGTAACCGGTCGCAATTTAGCCGAAGGTGTACCGCGTGCATTTACCATTTCTTCCAATGAAATCTTGGAAGCACTTAATGCACCACTTCATCAAATTATTCAAGCAGTTAAAATTGCTTTGGAACAAACTCCGCCAGAATTAGGAGCAGATATTGCCGAACGCGGTTTAATTCTCACCGGCGGCGGTGCATTACTAAAAGACTTGTCTCGCTTATTATCCGAAGAAACTGGTTTACCAGTAGCCGTTGCCGAAGATCCATTAACTTGCGTAGTTAGAGGTTCAGGCAAAGCTTTGGATATGGTTGGTAAAGTAGGAACAGTTTTTGTTCCAAGTTTATAAAATTATGAAAAAATCACTGATGTCAAATCTGGCATCAGTGTATTTTTATAGTTGTAGTATTGTTTCATGAATCAAGAATCGTTAAGTTTCATTAAAGGTGGTTTGCAACCCATAACCAAATTTATTTTGTTGGGTTTATTATCGCTATCTCTTTTAATTGCAGATTCAAGCCTGCATATAACTGAACGCACTCGCAATCACTTACTAACCGCATCTGCACCTATTCAACGCGTATTACAGCTACCACAAATATGGTGGCAATACACGCGTGAATTTGTAACACACCAAAATTATCTAATAACTGCCAATGATAATCTATCACGACAAAATACCTTGCTATCGGCACAAGTATCACGCAGTCAAGACTTATTACGCGAAAATGAAGAGCTAAAACAATTACTTAATCTTACCAAAAACGGTGTAAAACCCGTAACTTCTGCACAAGTAATTTCTACTGGCAGAGATATAGTCGCAGTACGTTTTACTTTGGATAAAGGTAGTGAAGATGGGGTATCCACTGGGCAAGCAGTAATCGATGGACATGGTTTAATTGGACAAATCACTGCAGTAAGTCCCAACAACTCACAAATGACCTTGCTTAAACATCAAAAAACAATTATTCCGGTAATGGTGGCACGCACAGGTTATCGCACTTTAATTTACGGAGATACCACTCATTTAGATTTACGTTACTTCCCATTAGAAGAAGACTTACATGCTGGTGATATTTTACTAACATCAGGTATAGATTCGCACTATCCTGCCGGCATACCGGTTGCACGAGTCATTCGTTTAGAAACAGCGGCTGGTACTCCTTACTATCGTACTGTAGTACAAGATTTTGGCAGTGCCCAAACAATACGTTATGTATTAATTCTTCCGCATAATCGTCCCCAAGAAGTTATAGATGATAGTCTGCCGGAAACCAAAATTAAAAACAAAGGATAAACCGTGAAAATCTGGGAAAGACTATTCAAACACTCGGAACGCAACTTTATAATTATAAGTTGCCTTATTGCATTGATTTTATCTGTATTTCCTTGGAATACAACTTATCTATTCTGGTTGCCTGATTGGATTGGCATGGTTTTGCTTTTTTGGATATTAAACCGCCCATCATCGGTACAATTAGGCATAGTATTTTTTGTTGGAATCATAATTGATATATTATGTGCTTCAACATTAGGATTTCACGCTTTGGCATATTTATGTGCAGCTTTTTTCATTTTGCAACATCGACAACGAATTATTATTTACGATTTTGGTATGCAAGCCATTATGATTGGTATTGCACTATTGATTAGTCGAGTTGTAATGGCAATCTCGTGGGCATTAATCATGCACAAATTTATCGGTTGGCATTTTTTTGTACCTCCAATTACAGCAGCTTTATTATGGCCATTGCTTAATAAATTGATGTTCAAAATATTTTCCAAACAGATATAAATGAAAATCCAACGCCAATTCAAAAAAACATCATCTATCAATCAAAATAGTAGCAAATACCGTTTTGAAGGACGGCTAATTGTTGTTTTTATATTTGTGATTATTTTATTTATAGTCTTGGCAGCACGTTTTTATCATTTACAAATTACCCAACACGAATACTATTCCAATCGTGCTCGTAATAACCGTATTTCGCTCTTACCAACCCCACCAATACGTGGAGAAATTGTCGATACTAACGGTGTAGTATTAGCACGTAATTACACTGCTTTTTCATTGGAAATTATCCCTAATGACCTAAACCGTCCTTTGGAAGAAATAATTGAAGCATTAAAAACCTACGTAGATATTACTGAAGACGACTTAAAACGTTTTCGCAAATTCCGTACCGACTATCGTGCTTATGACAATATCCCATTGAAAATGAAACTTAAACCAGATGAAGCAGGACGACTATCATCAGAATTATATCGTTTTCCGGGAGTGGAAATTAACGCACGCACTTTCCGCGAATATCCATTTGGTGATTTAACCGCACATTTTGTAGGATATATCGGCAGAGTTAGTCAACGTGATAAAGATTATATAAATGAAAATAACTGGACAGCACTTTATCGTGGCACTACCCACATTGGTAAATCGGGATTAGAACAATTTTATGAACCACAATTACACGGAGTACCAGGATTTAAAGAGGTAGAAAAAGACGCACAAGGAAATATCGTCCGCGTATTACGCACTATTCCTCCCAAAACAGGGCAAATGCTGAAATTGGGTATGGATATTCGCGTTCAACAAGAAGCACATCGCATTTTAGGAAGAAAACGTGGAGCAATGGTAGCCATCGACCCACAAAGTGGCAATATATTAGCCTTTGTTTCCAAACCGACTTTTGACCCTAATTTATTTATTGATGGCATTGATGTAGAAACTTGGAATAATCTAAATAACAACTGGCAACGCCCACTGATTAATCGAGTTACACAAGGTTTGTATCCACCAGGTTCAACGTTTAAACCTTTTATGTCGATGGCACTATTAGAAAGTGGAACAATTACTGCCAATTCAATGATTTACTCACCAGGTTCTTGGAGTCTGCCAGGTTCGCGTCATCAGTTTCGTGATTCGGTACGTTCCGGACACGGCACAATTGGTCTTACCAAAGCCTTGCAAGTTTCATCTGATACATTTTTTTATCAATTAGGTTATAAATTAGGCATTGATAAAACACGAGAATATTTAGCACCATTCGGTTTAGGACAAAAAACTGGCATCGATTTGCCACATGAATATATTGGCGTATTACCAAGTCGAGAATGGAAAGAAAAACGCTTTGCCAAAGCCAAACCAGCCCAACGACAATGGATTCCGGCAGACATGGTAAGTGTTAGTATTGGTCAGGGATACAATGCTTATACACCTTTACAAATGGCGTTTGCTACTGCAATTTTAGCCGCAGATGGCAAGGTATATCGTCCGCATTTAGTTTCACAAATTTTAGATTATGAAAATCGCAAAAGCATTATCATTGAACCAGAACCAAGTCGAGTGATTCCCTACAAACCAGAACATTTCCGCCAAGTAAAAAGAGGAATGCAATATGTATTACAACCAGGTGGTACAGCTTCCAAAATTGGAGTGGGCTTAAAATACAGCATGGCAGGCAAAACTGGTACTGCACAAGTTGTCCGCATCAAACAAGGTGCGTATTACAACGCCGCTGCATTAGCAGAACGCTATCGCGACCATGCTTGGTTTATCGCATTTGCACCTGTGGATAAACCACGTATTGCGGTTGCAGTTATTTTGGAAAACGGCGGTTGGGGCGTGAATGCAGCACCTTTGGCTCGCCAACTTATTGATTATTATCTATTACAATATCCAAAAGAAGAAAAAAACGATACCGAAACCACTAAACAAAAAACTGTTCCGGCAGTGTTAGCACCACGTGGATTACAATCAGCGTTTATACGCAAACCAACGCCAGAAACACTGCCGGAAAAAGCACAGGAAAAAACTCATGAGTAATAATCCTAATCTCATCAATCGTTTTATCAATTTTGTGCTAAAACCTTTGGACAAATGGTTAATCATCGATATGATGATTATCTATGTTATGAGTTTATTTTTGCTTTACTCTGCTGATGGACAAGATTTTGGACAATTAGGACGCAAAGCGGTGTATACCGTATTAGGTCTAATCGTGATGTGGATATTAGCCAAGAGTCGTCCGCAATTTTTAAGTAATTTTGCACTACCAATGTATGTTGTGGGATTGCTGTTATTATTAGGTGTACATTTATTTGGCATCACGGTAAATGGTTCTACTCGCTGGATTAATTTGGGGGTACGCATTCAACCGTCAGAAATTATGAAAATTGCCCTGCCAATGTTATTAGCATGGTATTTCCAACGTCATGAAAATATCCTGCGGTGGTATCATTATGTTATTGCATTGATTTTAATTGCATTACCAGTATTTTTTATTCTTAAACAGCCAGATTTAGGCACTGCTATTTTAATCAGTGCATCTGGTTTATTTGTGATTTTCTTTGCAGGTTTGCCGTGGAAAGTTATTTTTGGAGCAATTTTTGCCGGCATTATTTCCGTTCCACTACTTTGGCAATACGGTCTGCATGATTACCAAAGGCAACGCATCTTAACCTTATTTAATCCAGAACAAGACCGTTTGGGGGCTGGATACCATATTTTGCAATCTATAACTGCCATTGGTTCTGGTGGATTTTGGGGCAAGGGCTGGTTAGGCGGTTCACAAACACATTTAGCCTATATTCCAGAAAGTACAACGGACTTTATTTTTGCCGTATTCAGTGAAGAGTTTGGTTTTATTGGAAATTGTATTTTATTGATTTTATATGGAATAATGATTGCACGCGGCTTATTTATTGCAGCAAGAGCTCAAACTTTATACGGACAATTATTAGCAGCAGCACTGACTATGACAATTTTTTGCTATGCCTTTGTAAATATGGGCATGGTAAGTGGTATCTTGCCGGTAGTTGGAGTGCCATTACCATTAGTAAGTTATGGTGGAACTGCCACACTTTCCATTATGGTTATTTTAGGAATGCTGATGGGAATTTCCTCGCATATTGATAAATACCGATAAATAAAAACAACTTTCCGGCAGACTAATTTATTTAATAAAAGTAGCGATAAATTAATACCATGATTAAAAGAATGATAAAAAAAATTCTGCACAAAACCAATAGTCATAAGACGCAGAAATTAGACAAAACTCAACATACATTACGCTCCAATATGTTAAGTTCGGCTGCAAAAAAAACCGTAACTCTCTTACACCAAGCAGGATACGAAGCTTATATAGTAGGTGGAGCAGTACGAGATTTACTATTAGAACGCAGACCTAAAGATTTTGACGTAGCAACCAACGCTACCCCTGATGAAATTCGTAAAGTATTCAAAAAAAGAAGTAGAATTATTGGCAAACGTTTTCCGATTGTACATGTATTTGTCGGCAGAGAAATCGTAGAAGTAACCACCTTTCGTGGCAACACCGACAACCACAACGAACACGGACGCATTATGCGTGATGCAACATT
The DNA here is from genome assembly GCA_017553165.1 of Neisseriaceae bacterium. GTDB lineage: Bacteria > Pseudomonadota > Gammaproteobacteria > Burkholderiales > Neisseriaceae > RGIG9985. The sequence continues at coordinate 6,373 of JAFZMY010000078.1, read as the reverse complement.
TGGCACAAGACAAACTGATGCTCAAAGGCGTGATTTCACCTGCAATGCACTTTATTACGACCCAATTACAGAATCAATTTTCGATGACGTTGGTGCATTGAAAGATATCCACAATCACCAATTAGTAATGATTGGCAATCCTACCGAACGTTTTCGTGAAGACCCAATGCGTATTTTACGTGCGGTAAGATTATCTTCAAAATTAGATTTTGAAATTACCACAGATATTAAAGATGCCATACTCACCCATTCACACTTATTAAAATCCGAACCTGCCGCACGTATTTTTGATGAAATTAGCAAAGAAATTTTATGCGGACAAGCTAACAAATGTTTTTTGCAGTTAGAAGAATTAGGAATACCAGCAGATACTCACCCTATTTTTGAAATTACCAACAACGCAAGGCAGTCTGCCGGAAAACAATTTTTACACACCGTTCTGATTAAAACCGATGAACGTATTAAACAAGACAAACCAGTAGCAGTAGCATTTGTTTTAGCAGCATTGATGTGGTCAGAAGTAGAAAAACAACAACAACAAAACATGGCACAAGAAATGCCCCCCTCACCTGCCATGCAAACTGCAATAAAACAAGTTATTCGCAATAATGAATCTAATTGGGGAATGCCACGCCGTTTATTATCCATGATGAGAGACATATGGCATTTACAACCACAATTAGAAATAATCAAGGGCAAACGCCCATTACGTTTATTATCGCAACCATCATTTCGTGCTGCTTATGATTTTTATCTATTACGTTCCCAATGTAATAACGCATCAGAAGAAAAAGCTCAATGGTGGACATATTTTCAAAAAGCATCAAGCGAAGAACGAGAAAAAATGCTTTTCCCACCACAAGAACAACTTCCTAAAAAGACCAAAAAACGTACAAGACGTAAGAAAAAAACAACAACTCAAACGGAACAAACAACATGAAACAAGCAGTTATTGCATTGGGCAGTAATTTAGATAATCCCAAACAGCAGATTTACGATGCCATTGATAAACTGAAAAGTCTGCCGGAAAGCAATATTATAAAAACATCATCGCTATATTGCAGTAAACCAGTAGGTTATCTTGATCAACCAGATTTTATAAATGCAATAATCTTATTAGAAACCAATTTAGACAAATACGATTTACTCTCGCAGCTACAACACATAGAAAACATTTCCGGCAGAGTAAGACTATTTACCAATTCACCACGCACTTTGGATTTAGACATTATCGACTATAATAACGAAAATAATGACGACCCCAAATTAATCCTCCCCCATCCACGTGCAAGTGAACGTTCTTTTGTAATCCTACCTTTATTAGAAATAGCACCAGATTATATTATCAATGGGATTAATATATCTGAAATTGCAAAAAAAATAGATAACAGCGGAATCTATAAATTAAAAGAAACTCTTGCAAAACCCCGTCATTGACGAATTTTTCGAAGAAAATTAAGAAGATAATTAATTGTTTAATAAATATATTTTTAGCTTTACTCAAAATGACAAATGGTAAAAACAAGGGTTTTGCAGGAATATCTTTGAGCGAAGCGAAAACGCAGTTTCTGCGAGTCTTAATGCTACGCTAAAATATTTATAAAACAATGAGTTATATTCTTCATTTCACTACGTGAAATTCATCAATAACGAGTTTTGCAGGAGTTTCTAAACAGTGTAGGAAACAAATTGCACACCATACGTTAGCTTTACATGGAGATTAAAAATATGAATTTGCGACAAGACTTGGCGGATATTTACACCAAATCATCAGTGTATTACTTGGAATTACAATATCTTATCATTTGCTATTTGATTGTGTTATTGTTGGCAGCGTTTATTTTACCGTTACCTCGTGCATATGATTTAAATGGTGGTTTGCGTTTATTTGTGGGTTTTGGATTGTATATTGGTTTTGCACTGCTAATGACTTATAGTCCAAAGTTCTTGCAGTCATCAGCAGGTAAATATTTATCACCTGATGAATATAAAGAAAAATTAAGCAATAAATTTCGTCAACAACCAACACAAAAACAAATTGAGTTGGCATATAAGTTTTCAAAAATTTTCGCCACACAAGATACTATTTCTGTTGATAAAAAACGAGGCATTGCTGCAATTGTATTTTTTCAGTGCTTGTTATTTGAACTGTTTTGTGTAGCCGTATTGATTAACCAAAACGATGGTAGTTTGTTAATCTCCAATCCTGTTACACAAAGTATTGCAGAAGTATTATCGGCTTATACAGATAGCGATCCTGCTGGTTATACTTATAGGGATGAGTTTTTTGTAGTTTATGATCAATCGGAAGAATTTGGTGATGCAAAACCTTTTTCTCAGTTTTCACATATGTCAGAAAGCATATTTTTTATTTACCTGATTTCTATGGCTTCATTTGTCGCAAGAACAGTTTCTATGTTTATTATGTCTCGTCCTATTTTAGTCAGAGAAGATATTTTTGCCATTATCAAAAATGCTAAAACCATTAAAAAATTTATATGGGCAGTTTTTGGAACATTGATTTGCATCTTTACAGCCATTGCACTTATTTATGGATTTTCAGGAGATTTGGGCTTTTATATTGCAGAAATAAAACATATTTTTGGTTGACTTAAATATTCTGTTGTATGGATAACCTTTGGAACCATATGGTTAGCAATTACTTGGCGATTTATGGAAGATTGGTGCAAGCTGATTTTTCGTAAATTTTAATTAACTTTCTTAATTTAAGGAGATCGAAATGGTCGATATTACTGATACAATCACAGATGCGTTTGCAGAAAAATACGAATTGGAAAAATACGCAAAAGGAATTAACGCATTTGTTAAAGCACAGGTTCAATTCTTAACTGAATTTGTAGAAGTCTCAAAATGGGTTTTGTGGGAATCTTTATTATTAAATGCAAATGCAAATATAACTAATTGATTATACAAAAAAAAAAAAAAAAATGATTTAAAAAATATAAAAAAATCATTGCAAAATTATTGTATTTTAGATACAATCCGAGCCTTGTTTCCAAGCCATTGTTCTTGTGTAGTTAGAGCTTGTTATCCGCTTGCCTGATAAATTTGTTAAACAGTGTAGGAAATAAATTGCACACCATACTCTTGCTTTACATGGAGATTAAAAATATGAGTTTACGACAAGACTTGGTGGATATTTACACCAAATCATCGGTTTATTATTTGCGATTGCAATATTTAGTGATTTGCTACCTGATTGTTTTGGCAGGAGCGTTTTTTGTTTTGCCTATGCTAAGAGAAATGGGAATTGATGGCGTTGCTCGTTTGGTAATTGGTGGTTTGTTCTATATCGGCTTTGCGGTGTTGATGATTTATGCACCAAAACTGTTTTATCCATTAATTGGTAAATCATTATCACCATATAAAGATGATAAAGATCTTCAAGCACAATTTGATTTATTGTCAGAAAGTGAAAAAAGAGAATTAACAAGAGAATTAGAAATACATTACGGTGTTGGCAAGCTGGTTATTATGAGTAAAACACAAAGAATTGCAAGCAACTTGTTTTTTCAATGTTTGTTGATAGAATTATTTTGTTTAAGTATTTTTATCAATAAGGATTACAGTTTATTAATCTCTAATCATATTACTCAAAATATTGCTGATGTTTTGTCTGCTTATACCAGCAGTACTCCGCCAAAATATGATGATTCATTTTTTGTTGTAAGTAATCTTACAACAAAATCAGGTGGTAGTCCAAATAATTCACCATTCAGTGAATTTATTAGTATTTCAGAGAGTATATTTGCTATTTATGTGTTATTTGTTGTTTCTGTTTTTATTAGATTGATTGCAATGTTTGTATTTTCTCGTCCAATTTTAGTAAGCCCAAAGGTGTTTTCAATAATTACAGAAACACCAACTATTACAAGTAAAATAGCAGCATTTATTGGTACTATCATTTTTTTAATTATTGGTTTTGGTATGACATATATGTTTCTATCAGATTTGGAATTTGTTATTGGAATGATAGTATATTTGAAAAATTGGATTCCAAGTTCTGTCGTATTTTTTAGCATAGGAATATTCAATGTTCTCATATGCTGGTATTTTATTGAACATTGGTTCAAAAAAATTATAGGTATTTATTATTAGTTTTTGTTCATTATATAACATAATTGTAGGTATTGAATATGGATTTTAATAATTTTCAAGAATATTGGGATAAATTTACTGTTAGGTTAGAAGATAATGCAATTAATAGTGCTATTTATAAGGTTAGTGAATTTGCAACAGCTTGTGTAATATCTGCTTTGGAAAAATATAGCATTACAAATTTGGAGCAACTTCATATTGATTCTGTAATTGAGTATACCTTAATTGGAGTATATAAAAATTGCTCAAACATAATGAATGAAAAGTATAAAAATGAAAGCAATCCACTTTTGTTTAATGTGTATCGTAGATGTAGCGAAGCATTTGAAAAATTATCAAATATTCAAATGGATAGATTTAATCAACTTGCAAAAGATAATCATGTACAAGCATCAGGCAATCCATTTGAAACCCTTAAAGAAATTTATAACAGTAAATTTAATGAAAAATTAATGAAATATGTTTCAGAAAATATAGAAAAATCAGGTATCTTTGCTGAATTCGCATTTGCGATTACGGAGCATTTTTATAATGAAGAAAAGCAAATTTCTTCGGCTTTTAATAAACTTGCTGAAAATGCTTTTCAATATGCTAACGATGCTACTGTAATGAAGTATCTAAACGAACATCATTACACTGGCAAATTAACGGCAATAGGTGATAGCATCATTTCTAAACTTGGTTTGAATCCGAAAACATTGGCAAGTATTGCTTTAAGAAGTTTTGGAGCACAAGTATTATTGACTGCTGAATTTTATGCAATTGAGAGTTTGGCTGAATACTTATTTGATAAAGCAGGACTTTACGATAACGAAACATATATTTCTTTATCAGATAAGATCTTTAGAACTATTGATGGTGTTACCATAACAGATCCACTTGAATTTGATGCAGTTTCTTCCGTTTATTCCTTACTCCAAGCCAATGCACGCAACACATTAAACGAAGCAGATTGGAAACAATTATTCGGTGCAGACGAAATTCGTAAAATGGATATGGACAAAGTCAAAAATGTTCTGAAACAATCCATTAGGTTGATTACAGGCAAAGAAATTGAAATCAACACCACCGAAGATATGATTAAAGCAGTTCAAGAAAACTACAAAGCATTTAAAGATGTGCGTGGTTTTAGTTTATTATTGACTGACAGAGAAACATTATGGAAAGCGGTAACGAGTAAAGAATTGTACGAATATAGCGATTTGGGTTTAGCTCATCGTTACTCATTAAAAAATCTTAATAATTTTTTGATTACTTCTAATGAAAATTCTAATGAAAAAGTTTCAATCTATTCCAAACATAACCAAAATGGCGAATTAGATATGTATTCACCTGATAATAAAAATGGTATGACGGTGGAGTATATTCAAGACCGAGCCAAAATGTTATGGTTCAAAATAGAATATGATAGTCAAAACCTATCATACGATAAACGCTTAAATGAGGGATTATTGCCATTTCCTGTGAGAGGTAATTTGCAATTTGTTGATAATGACAGCAATATCACATTGGATATTGATGGACTAGGTATTAATGAAAGAAAATATTTCCGCTTCGGCGACACAGGTGATGACAATCTCACCGGCGGTGGTTTGCAAGATAAACTATATGGCGGTTTAGGCAACGACACCCTTGACGGAGGTAAAGGTGGAGATTATTTAGAAGGTGGCATTGGATATGACACCTATTATATTGATGGTGGTGCAGACATTGTTTTTGATGCAGATGGTGAGGGAAAATTACTTTTCGGTAATATAAAACAAGCTGTTACAATTGATGAAATGTATAAAATAGATGAAATAAAAGATGATAAATACGGATTTATAACAACTATTTACAAAAGTAAGAATAACCAATTTAAAGCAGAGCAAAAGAGTTATAGCGACAATTTAACTGTTTATTATCAAGGTAATAGAGTAGATATTCGTGATTATTTTCTAATTGCCAATAAAATGGGTAACGGAGGATATGAAAAATTAGGAATAACCTTAAAACAAGCTAAAGAAACACAAGACCCACCAGATTTCCCAACAAAAGACGATTCAAATCCAGATAATCCAATTGAACCCACAGAAATCTACGCCCAAGCCAAATACAACCAAGCCACAATTTATGCCAATGTTGCAGTTAAATATTATGGCAGACAAACAGGTTGGGACGGTTTAGGAATAGATAATGGCGGTGATTATTTATCAGCGGCATCAGCAAAACAACTTTATGCCCAAATGAGTAAATATGGCGATAAAGTTACTGG
>JAFZMY010000012.1 GCA_017553165.1 Neisseriaceae bacterium | reverse complement strand
TTCTAAATCCGTGTCTTCAATACGCAAAATAAATTTGCCGCCCATTTTGCGAGCATACGCCCACGAATAAAGAGCCGTGCGAACACCGCCAATGTGTAAAAATCCAGTCGGACTGGGTGCAAAACGCGTGCGAACTGTGCTTGTCATAATTACAATCTTTCAAAATATTTTCCGGCAGACTTTATAAAATAAGAGGATAGTCTGCCGGAAAGAATTAAAATACAAAAAATATCAATGTTTGTAATAAAAACAATGGTATTAATATTCCAAACGACCATGCCATATAGCCAAAGAAAGTTGGCATTTTAACATGACGCTGCTCGGCAATAGATTTCACCATAAAATTCGGAGCATTGCCAATATAGGTTAAAGCACCCATAAACACAGCCCCCATAGAAATTGCTAACAAAGTTGATGATAATTGATTCATCAAAATTTGAGCATGACCGCCTGCCATATTAAAAAATACCAAATAAGTTGGAGCATTATCCAAAAATCCAGATAAAGAACCTGTCATCCAAAAATACATAGCATCAATTGGAGAACCATCGGCATTTTTAACCAAGCGAATCAAAGAAGCAAAATTGCCCCGCTCACCCATTTTTAACATGGTTAATACCGGGGTAATGGTAATAAAAATTGCCAAAAATAATTTACCAACTTCCAACATTGGATCCCAATTAAATTCATTACCAGCACGCACTTGTTTTTTAGTAAAAATTAATGAAAATGCTGTAATAAACACCAAAGCTGTATCACGCATCAATGGCACTAAACCAATTTTTGTTCCCAAAATTTCGATTACTTCATCAGATTTCCAAATACCAGAAATTAACACCGATGCCACAATCATAATCAAAAAGATAAAATTAATCTTGCCATGAATTTTCAATGGAACTTTATGAGAAATATGATGTTTTTCTTCATCTGGCAAAAACTCATCATTTTGACGGCAATAATGTCTATCTAATAAATAAAATGCAGTCAAAAGAATTATCGATGAAATCAACACCGGCAACATCATATGTTTAACCGTCCACAAAAAATCCACTCCTTTTAGGAAACCTAAAAACAATGGCGGATCACCCAAAGGAGTCAGACCTCCACCGATATTTGCCACCAAAAAAATAAAAAAGATAACAGTGTGAACTTTATGTTTGCGATGTTCATTTGCACGCAAAATCGGTCGAATCAACAACATCGCTGCACCAGTTGTACCCATTAGCGATGCTAAAGCTGTGCCAATTGCTAACATAATAGTATTTGTTTTAGGAGTACCACGAAGATTTCCCCAAATTAAAATACCACCAGATACCGTGTATAAAGCCAATAACAGCAATATAAACGGCACATATTCTTCCACAATCGCATGTGCCACCACATGCACTGTTTCAGTCAAACCAAAAACTAAAAAATATGGAAGCAGAAAAAGAATCGTCCAAAATGCAACAATCTTGCCAAAATGATGATGCCATATTCTTGAAAATAAAAGAGGTCCTAATGCAATGGATAACAATACCAAAACAAAAGGTATGCCCCAAAATAGATTAAGACTTACACCATGCGTCTCATCAGACGCATAAGCCAAAACTGGAATAAAACTTGAAATAAAAACAATAAGTTTGCGAAATGCAAGCATGAAAATACAGCCTCTTTAATTTAACAGTATCTTTAATAATTACGAGACACAATGACGAATTTCAGGCTACTGAAAATATATAAAATTTTGTTTTATAATAACTTTTCAGCGAAGAAACTGTACTATGGTTACGAATTTTGTTTCTAATTTATTGTTGCCGGTAAGCTTAAAGTTTTTGTGTTGCCTGATTACACAAAGGCACTTATTCTACCAAAAAAAACACAACAATTACACGCTACAATAATTCAAAGTCTGCCGGAAAACATTTTATAAGCTTTCCGGCAGACTTTAATCTACTTAAAAATCAATTATTAAGATTTCAATCTATATTGAGATACCAATTTAGTCAAAACAAATACACTATCATTACCAGCATTCAAACATGGAATATAACGATAAGTTTTACCACCTGCTTGCGTAAAAATTTCCTTACCAGAAATGGAAATTTCTTCCAACGTTTCTAAACAATCGCAGAAAAATCCAGGACAACAAATATCCACATTCTGTACGCCCTGCTTTGGTAATTGAGCCAAAACATCTTGAGTTGAAGGAGTTACCCACTGTGCACGACCAAAACGACTTTGAAAAACCACTCGATAATCTTTATCACTCAAAGATAAACTTTCGGCTAAACGTCTTGCTGTTGTATAACATTGTGCAACATAAGCATCACCTGCATTATGTTGTGCTAATGGGATTCCATGAAAAGAAAATAACAACACATCGCCACGCTCACCATGTTGCCAATGCAAACGAATCCTGCCGGCAACGGCATCAATATAAGACGTAAAATTATAAAACGGATCAACCGTATTAATCGAAGGTGGAACTCGCAAACGCAATAAAGTACGCCATAGTGCATCTAATGATGCTATTGCTGCAGATGATGCGTATTGTGGAAATAATGGAATTGCAATAATACGATTAATACCTTCTTTTTTCATCTGTTGCACAACTTCCGACATAGCAGGTTTGCCGTAGGTCATACCAAAATAAACTGGCAAATCAATCTTTTTAGATAATTCATGTGCCAACATACGAGTATTAACAAGCAATGGCGAACCGCTATCTTTCCAAATTTTTCTATATAAATTAGCACTTTGCTTGGGACGAAATGGTAAAATTATTCCACGCAAAATAGGTTGCCATAGAAATGGGTTCATTTCAATTACCCTGCGATCTGATAAAAATTCAGCTAAATAACGGCGAACTGCTTTATTTTCAGTGCTATCTGGTGAACCTAAATTCATCAATAACACCCCTTCTTTAACATCGGAAACATGTGCAACAATGCCATTTTCAGGGAAAAATACAGCCATGATTTCTCTCCTTATTAATCTCGCATAGCAATTTAATTCTATAAGTATAACAAAAGAGACCCAAACTTGATAAATTTGAGTCTCTTAACGATTAATTACATTTGCATATTTAATAACTATAAGGCTTTTTGCAAATCATCTTGTAATTGCACTGCCATATCATCATGAGTAAAAGGTCCAACTTGAACCATATAACCATCATCAGAATGAACTATGCTAACCGTTTGCGTCATCTCGTTTGCTTCTAAATAGCTAACCACACGCTGCATGATTTTTTGAGCATCATTGATATTATCTACGCTATCCAAATTAACAAACATTTCATTTACACCGCTATTGGGTTTAGGTGCAACAATTTGTTCAATACGAACTTTGGCAACACCGCGTCCGGTAAAACCTAACTTTTTAGCGGCAGCGTATGATAAATCGATAATTCGCTTACTATGAAAAGGTCCTCTGTCATTGATACGTACTACCACCGTTTTTTGATTATCTAAATTGATAACACGTACATAACTTGGGATTGGCAAAGTAGGATGTGCGGCAGTCATTTCATTCATATCGAAACGCTCGCCAGAAGTAGTCATTTTGCCGTGAAAATCCCTACCATACCAAGATGCTATACCTTCTTGTTGAAAAGGACGCACTTCACGGTCTGGATAATAGCGTACTCCTTTAACCTTATAGCTTAAATTAGCAGCATAATGCAGTGCTTCTGGAAAAAAAGAAGCATCAGGCATAAGGTCAATATCTGTTTCGCCAATGTCATAAACTACTTCTGGTGATTCGTTAAACGAAAAACGCAATAGCAAACTTATCACCATCACAAACAATATGACACCTACGAAAAATACATTTTTAATAGTATTCATTGCTTTTTCAATTGGTTGTTAAACTCTTTGTTGCCATTATTGATTTAACCAACAGCAACCGGAAGGAACTTTACAGCCCACCCGAAAAACCATTTTGTCGCCATGCTTCAAACACCACAATAGCGACAGTATTCGATAAATTCATGCTGCGATTTTTTGGCAACATGGGTATGCGAAGTTTCACACTTTCATCAAGGCTACATAGAATTTCTTCCGGCAGACCTCTCGTTTCAGGACCAAATACAAAAACATCTCCTGCTTGAAACTTCGGTGTATCGAATCGTGTTTTCCCTTTGGTTGTAATATAAAAAAAACGCTTACCATGCAAAGCTGACAAACAGTCAGTCCAATTTTCATAAACGTTCATCGCGGCTATCTCATGATAATCCAATCCTGCACGCCGCATCTTTGCAGAATCTAATGGAAAGCCCAATGGCTTTACTAAATGTAAAGTAACACCTGTATTAGCACATAACCTTATTATATTGCCGGTATTAGGTGGTATTTCTGGTTGATACAAAACGACGTTAAACATAAGACATCATTCTCTTATTTTTTTTGATTTTAGTCAATTTTTAATTTGTCGAGTTTGTCCTGTTAATGCCCAAGCGTATATTTTTCCTGCACCTTGTTTTTTTAGAGTTTTTGCTAATTCATTAAAACTTGCACCAGTAGTTACAACATCATCTATCAATAAAAAATTCATTCCTTCAACTTCTGCATGTACAGTAAAACAATTTTTTAGATTGGATAGTCTTTCTTTACGTTTTAATTTACTTTGTGCAATGCGATGTTCACGTGTGATATGGTGTACATCAAACAAATGAAGTTGTTGCTGTTTTACGACCGGATAAGTTAATTCCAAAGTATGATGAAAACCATGTTCCAATAATCGTTTAGAACTCATAGGCATGGCAATAACTGCGTCAAAGTGTTCATCAGATAAAAATTCCGGCAGTCGTTTTAACAATAATTGTTGCAGACAATGTGATAGTTCAATTTGTCCTCTAAATTTCCAGTGATGTAACAAAGTTTTGATTGGCTCTTCATAGTAAAAATTTACCCATAGACGGTCAATATATGGTGGATTTTGTAAACATCGCCCACATATATCACCACTAATAGATGGTGTAGCACAAAGCGGACAAACATCATTTACAACAGCAAGCGTACTAATATCCTCCATACATGCCTCACAAAAACCATAGGTTTCTGCTTTTTCGTGGCATAATGGACACACAAAAAAATTACTATTGTTTATTATCTTATTAATACATTTAGGAATATTCATATTGAACAAACAAGCCTTATTGCTACACGGTTGGGGAACAAATAGTGCAGTGTTTAGCGATTTTATCCCACATCTTGATGGATTTTATTGTAACGCAATCGACATGCCTGGACATGGGAATGCCAACGAATCAGATTCTTTCTCTCTAATTCAAATAGCAGATGATATTGCAAGTAAAATTAAAACCCCTCAACATCTTTTAGGTTGGTCATTAGGTGGTTTTGTTGCTATTTTGATAGCAGCACGTCATAAAGACAAAGTACTTTCTCTGACTTTATGCTGTTCTTTTGCTCGTTATACTAAAAGTTGCGATTATCCAGAAGGAATAGATATACATCGTTGGCAAAAAAATGTGCAAGCTTTCGAAAATAATTATCCTAACAGTGTGTTAGATATATTCAAATCACAATCGTTAACACTGCCGGAAACAATGTTAGACTTTGAACAATTAGCAAAAAATGTAATAGCACATAAATTACCAACATTGAAAGTCTTACAAGACTCAACAGATGCACTTATAAACGCAGATGCACGACATTTGTTGCCACAAATTACCTGCCCTACTCTAATTTTAGTTGGCACAAAAGATTTAATTACCAATCCTTCTATGGGAAATTATCTATACCAGCATTTACCCAATGCCAAACTACATTATTTTCATAAAAGTGCACACATGCCATTTGTATCAGAAAAGATAGAATGTGCTACTTTACTTAAAGATTTTTGGTCAAAATTGTCATGATTGATTTTTCCCTACACGAGGTTTTTGCTAAAACAATGGATACACGTTTATCCTATGTAAAAACAATACCTCAAAAAATTTTATTAGCATCAGCAGATGGCGGACATAGTTTTAATTTTTTACATCAACGCTATCCTAACGCTACAATCGATTTAGTAGAAAATAGAGACGATTGGATTGTGGCAGAAAAAGAAGCTTGGAAAAACAACCATAATATCTGGCATCGTATACGTAATAAATCACCCAAATTATGGCAACAAAATTTAACCGAACCACTGCCGGAAAATCAATTTGATTATGTATGGAGTAATCTTTGTTTTCCTGATACTGAATTATTAACCGTTTGGTCAAACTGTCTTAAAGAAGATGGATTGTTATTTCTATCTACATTTGGCACTGATACCCTGTGTGAATTATCTGATTTTCTACAAAAACCTTTTACCGATTTACACGATTTAGGGGATTTAATCGCTAAACACAGTGGCTGGAAAGAAGCGGTAACGGATACTGAAAAGATTAAGTTAAATTACCAGAGCATAGATAAATTCAAACAAGATATAAAAATATTAGGATTAAACAAATATTTATTAGAAAATGATGATACTTGGGATAAAATTAAAGAACTAATGCTTTCCGGCAGACTCCAACACATCACATTAGAAATAGTGTATGCACATGCTGTAAAAAAATACAGTCTGCCGGAAAACATGGCAACTGTACATTTTTACCGCAATTTACCAACTTAAACACTTTATTTATATTTAATACTATGAAACAAATAAAATTACTGACAATTGGAATAAGCCTATTATTAGCCGCATGTAGCAGCACCAAAACTGTTACTCCAATTACACCATCTGCAACCGAACAAAAAACATCAAATCAAAGTACTCAAACGCAACATCGTCCCATAAAAATTGCTTTGGCATTGGGCGGTGGTGCATCAAAAGGATTTGCACATATTGGCGTAATCAATGTCTTAAATGAAAATAAAATTCCAATAGAAATCGTAACAGGAACAAGTGCAGGGGCTGTTGTAGGAAGCCTATACGCATCTGGCATGAGTACCCAGCAGCTCGCTGATGAAGCAGAACAATTATCTAAAAAAGATGTTGCAGATTTATCTTTTTCTACCAAAGGTTTTATTGTGGGTAAAAAACTGCAGGATTTCATTAATCTGAAAGTTAAAAATCGCACTATCGATCAATTGCCACTAACTTTTGCCGCTGTCGCAACTGATTTTGACAATGGCAAAGCCATTCACTTTAATTCTGGTAACACAGGACAAGCTGTACGTGCATCTGCCAGCATTCCTAATGTTTTTCAACCGGTACAAATTGGCTCGCATCGTTATGTTGATGGTGGATTATCGGAACCTGTACCGGTTACTGCTGCGATTAAAATGGGTGCTGATATTGTAATTGCTGTGGATATTTCCGCACGCCCCAAGGAACAACAAAAAGATGCTGGTTTCTTTTCATTTCTTAACCAAAGTTTAAGCATCATGTCGCAGACTGCATTACAGAACGAATTGGATAAAGCAGATGTAGTAATTAAACCAGATGTATTATCTTTGGGTGCAGTAGGTGGTTTTAATCAAAAACAACAAGCAATTGCAGCCGGAGAAATGGCTGCACGAGCAGCTATCCCTCAAATTCGTGTTGCTATTCAAAATAAAGAAAGACAATTAAATCAGTAAATTAGATAGTAAATAAATTAGCATTAATACAATTTAATAAATTGATTTTTACGAATAATTTAAGTCTGCCGGAAAAAATATTTAATAGTTTTCCGGCAGACTGAAACCTTTGCAAAACATAGTAGATGTGAGCAGATTTCAAAGTTGTAATAGCACAGCAAACGAAGACATAACAAGTAGAAAGGCTTTGTTTGCAAGCAACACACAACAAAAAAAAATGTGCCACAGATGCCAGTTTTGCAAATGTTTCAATTTAAGTTAAGTCTGCCGGAAAAAACAATAATACTTATATAAGCCTTATCCTTGCTTTATCACAAGCATTTTTTGTATTAGAATCTAAACTTTTCAATAAATAAAATGAACACCGCCATGAACACTCAAAACCGCATTCGTGAAATTCCTTACAACTTTACTTCTTACTCCGACCGTGAGATTGTCATTCGTCTTTTGGGCGAGGACGCTTGGGCGGTGTTGTCGGATTTGCGTGAAGTTCGCCGCACGGGGCGGTCTGCTCGAATGTTGTTTGAAGTTTTGGGCGATATTTGGGCGGTGCGGCGTAATCCTTATTTG
>JAFZMY010000077.1 GCA_017553165.1 Neisseriaceae bacterium | reverse complement strand
TTGTAAGTGATAAGCTTTTTATCAATTTTTTAATTTTTAAAATTACATTATTAACAATACCTTAATTAAATCAAGTTTGTGCAAATTTGCCATTTTAAAACAGGCCATTTTAAAGATTTGGCATTTTTAATCACGTGAAATTAAAGAAAGGTATAAAACCATGCAATTGAAAAAATTGACTTTGGCAACTTTGTTAGCGTTGTCTTTGGCAGCCTGCGGTGGTGGCGATGATGACGGTACTGTAAACCCAGATCCTAATCCTACCCCCGATCCTGATCCTATTGACTGCACTGCAACTCCTGATGCACCAGGATGTGGCGGTGACGTAACTGTTGGCGATGAAGAACTTCAACCAGCATTGACAGACTTTAACTATGCAGCTGGTTTTAAAGCAGACGAAATGGCATCAACAGGTTCTTTCGTTGTTACTCGTCAAAAAGACTCTGGTTTTGATAGCGATGTGTTGCCAGGTCCTGCTCAATATGCGAACCGTATGAATGCGATGGCTATCGAAGATGCCAATACTGGTAACATCGGTTTCACTAACATCTTGTTAGCTCAATCTCCACAATACACCAGTGAAGTTGATCCTGAAGTAACTGATGCTACTATGATTGAGTATGTTGGTAATAACCCTGGTAAAAAATATGCTGCCAGACTACATTCTCTTGATGAGGCGTTGAATTCATTTCATACACATGACGGTACAGTGGGCGGTAAAGGTTTGGGTGTTAGTGGTGAGTCTGCAACTAACGCTTTCTATTCAAAATATAGTGCTGATTCTAATGCTACCGAATTACAACAATTGAACCAACCTAACGTTATTGTTGTAGGTGCTAAAACTGCATTCAATGCTGCTGGCTTAGTTGCAGGTATGAGAGAAGATACTGCAATACAAACAAATGGCGGTGCTTTCTTAGGTGATCTTTCCGTAGATTATGATCCTACCGAAGCAGATACCACTAAAGCAGCAGCTCGTGCAATTGCATCAACAGCACCAGGTACAGCATACTCTATTGAAACAGCAAGCTTGTTGTCAGATGCTGCTGCAGCAAGAACAGCATATGAGACGGCATTGACAAATGTTGCTAATGCAGCTGATACTGCCACTTTAACAGCTGCCAAAGATGCATTGAAAACAGCTAAAAAAGATTGGGAAAAAGCCAAAAATGCTTTGGAAAAAGAGCTAAAAGCTTCTCATAAAGCCGCCTATGACAATGTTGCTCCTTGGTCTGGTGCTATTTCTGGTGCAGATGCAATTATCGTTGCAGATGTTGATGGTACATTTGACATACCTACTAAAAACAAAGTAGGTTTGCTATTTGCTTATGAATACGACACCACTACTGGTAAACCTAAGGTTAACAAACCATTATCTACTGACAAATCTTATACAGATAAGGGCAATATGGCTGCTGACCTAACCACCGCTATGGATAGTGGTTTGGTTTATATTCAAGGTGGTAATGTTTATGGTAACGATGATTCTTACAATACCACCACTCGTATCTTTGGTCACTACTATTTAGACCCTGGTGCAAAAACCTTTGATAGCAAACCAGCACTGGTTGGCGAAGATTACAACACTTATCTTTGGGGTGATGTAGTTGGTTATGGTGCTCAATATGGTAAATTTGCAGTTAAACCTGATACTTTCAGTTATGTTCAATATGGTCGTGTAACTGCTAATTTGGACTTTGAAGAATCAGATCACCCACACTTGAAGTCTGATGGTTCAGTTGAGTTCCGTATTAGCCCATTAGCTGGTAAAAATGATTCTGATAGCGTTGATAGCTACTTCTATCGTGGTATTAATGCAACCACATTTGATCAAATGGACAAAATTACTGCATCTAATACCCAAATTAATTATCAAGGTCATGCAATTATGTTTGGCTTGGATAATAGCTTCCACGGTAATAAAGCAAAAAGCTACGGACACTCTAATGCAACCGTTTTGGGTAATGAAGGTTCTGCTGGTTTAGGTAACTTTGTTGAAGCAACATTTGACACTGGTTCTAAAACAGTTTTAGGTGATGTTTACAATGTTTGGACTATTAAAACTGAAAATTCAGATGGTTCTAAGACGTTCGGTAAAGTGTATGATAGTTTAGTGCAATTTGATGCCAAAGTTGTTGGTAACACATTAATTGGTTCTGCTAACCTAACATACGCACCTGAAGAAACCGGTGAGATTCGTGGTTCATTCTTCGGTCCAAATGCTGATGAGTTAGGCGGTAGCATCTCTTCTGTTAAACATACAGCAGATAAAGGTATGGAATCTGGTATCGGTTGGGGTGGTGCTTTCGGTGCTAAACGTGTCGATGGACCTAAGAAATTGCCTATCACTCATATCGTCAACTGGAATGGAAAATAATTGTTATTGCACTGAATCATTCTGTTTTAAGATTGATTTACAATGCACAAACAACCAAAACACCCACAGCAATGTGGGTGTTTTTTTATGTTTACAATATGATAAAGACTGCCGGAAAGGTTTTGAAATACTTTTCCGGCAGACTAAAACCTTTGTAAAAGAAACTATAAATTCCTGCAAAACTTGATTGTTTCATTATCAGTCATTTAAAGAAACTCCTGCAAAATCCTATTAGAAACAAAAATTTAATCATGCCGTAGGGTGGGCATCCTTGCCCACCAAAACAAAAAACTACTGTCATTGCGAGCCTTAACGAAGTTAAGGCGTGGCAATCCCCTTGTCGATTAGGTTGATTAAAGCATTTTAGATTATCTAAAAATAGGATTTACTTCTGCTCATAAGGCTCTATATACACGCCGTCATAAGGGCAGGAGTTAAGCAGAATTTTATCGTCATAATCCACAAACCGCTTGGTGTATCGTTCATTATTTTCTGGTAGTTTTTTGATAATATTTAACATTTTTTCATCAGCACAGGATAATAATCCAACACCATAATCACCCCATAAACGATTGACAAATGTAAAGTCTAAATTATCACATAACTCATTGATACTTTTAATTATATTGTGAATAAATGGTTTTCCCCAATTTGGGTCATTTGCAGGACTTATATTTTGCAAAGTATCATACTCCACAAATTGCACAATTTTGTTCGTAGGCGTATTTAACGGTGCAAGCACAAAATCCGTATTGCTAAGCAATACTATATACCACAACATTGCACAGGCTTGTGGCAGTAAATTTTCAATCTTAATCACAGAAATACATTCTTTTGTATCAGACAAGTTGATATATTCAACGCCAACTGTGCTGACGCATTTGCGTAACTCGTTGATTTCTTTTTGTAAATCAATATATCTTTGGCGTTGTGCCGCAGTGATTTTTGGCGTAAAGGACAAAAAAGGTGCCGTTTTTGACCAATTAGACCAATTATCTTCGATATAATTCACTTCAAGATGATAAGTAAATTCTTCCAATATTTCATCAATGATTTGTGGATTGATTGTATGGCTAAATTTTTGCTGATTGCCATATTTATCAACTTTGATATGAAAATCATAGTCATCAAGTATAAAAATTTTAGCCCCTTGATAATACTGAACAATCGCACGCAATAGGGCAAATTGTTGTATATCTTTGTCCAATTCAATTAAGATTGCATTATGTTTCATCGTATTGCCCTGTTTTTTAATATCTTTCAGGCAGCCTGAAAGCGTTTTATGTTAATGCCTTTTCTGCCACTTCAAAATCGTCAAAGTGGTGTTTTACGCCTTGAATTTCTTGGTAGGTTTCGTGTCCTTTGCCTGCGATTAAGATAATGTCTTTATCGCTTGCATTTTGAATGGCATAAAAAATGGCTTGTTCTCGATTGGGTTCGATATGCGTTTGATTTTGTTTTGAAATTCCGTTCAAAATATCGGCGATAATTTTATCAGGCTCTTCGCTTCTTGGATTGTCTGATGTAATCACCACGCAATCGGCGTGATTTTCGGCGATTTTGCCCATTTGGGGGCGTTTGCCGCAATCTCTATCGCCGCCGCAGCCGAAAACGCACCACAAGCGGCTGTCAGGGGTTTTGAGTTCTTGTAAGGCGATAAGTGCTTTTTCTAATGCGTCTGGCGTGTGAGCGTAATCAATAATAATCAAAGGCTTACCGTCTTTTTTGATGCGTTCCATTCTGCCACGAGCAGGGCGGATATTGGCTAAAACGCTTGCCACTTT
>JAFZMY010000076.1 GCA_017553165.1 Neisseriaceae bacterium | reverse complement strand
TTCATCGTTAGCATCAATTATTCCATCTTGATTACTATCTAATTTGGATAGTGCATAAAAGCCATCGTTTTCTACTATTGGTTGAGGATTAGATGGAACATCAGATACTGACATACTACCAGATGATGAATTAGAACTGCTATTTGTGTTACCCATATCAGAAACTATTAATTTCTTTTGCGGAAACATATCCTCGCCAAAGATTTCGCTACCATTATTAATTTTACCATCGCCATTACGATCCCAAACCAATAATCCATCATCAGCTTTAACCCAACCAGTAGACGATTTAATCCCATCGCCATTATAATCAAATTGAACTCCATTCCAACCATCGGCTTTTAATAATTCAATTCCATCACCATCTAAATCCAATACTAATGGATCATAGATATGGAATTTGCCATTGCGATTTAAACCAAACCAATCTTTAAATTCATCTGGTAGCCAGTCGAATTTTTCTTTAAGCCAATTGAAATCATTATTAAAATAATTAGTTAATTTTAGTAATTTATCTAAAACTCCTTTATCAAAACTTTTGTCCATCTCGTCAATTTTTGCAGAAATATCTTTGAGTTCGTCTAAAATATTTTGGATTTTGTCTAAAATATTTTTATTGGCATTATTCGTCTCTTGAGTTGCTGCTGTTTCTGAATTTTGTTCTATATCGTATTTATCATGCTCATTAGTTTTATCATTAGGTGAGTTTTGTTTATCGTCTGCGTTATACTCAAATTTACCGTCTCGATATTCTCCAAATAATTTAGCCAACGCATTTTCTTTGGCTTCTGTCGAATCAAAATGCTGTTTATTTAACTCTATCAATGCGTTTTGATACTCTTCTTTGGCTGCATCAGATAGTTGATATTCATTGCGTTTGGCTTGTTGTTTTAATAAATCATATTCAGGATTATAATTGTCATTTTCCAATCGATACGCTTCTTGTCTTAAATCGTAATCCAAGCGATTTTTATAATCATATTCTTGTTTGAGTTTTTCTATTTCTCTTCTATCATATTCACCTGTGTATTTATCATAAGCATTCTCAATAGTCTCGTACCACGACGGTTTGTCGGTGTTTTGGCTGTCGGATTGTTGATTATCGTCTTGTTGTTCAAAAACTTTACTAACAGCTGCATCAGCTGCTTGTGATAATACTTCATCACCAACCTTACTTCCTGTGCCACTAATAGCACTCACTGCCGCGTGTGCCGCATGTTCTGCCGCCTTATCAAAATCTCCTGAGCCAGCAGCGAACCCTGCTTCCCCTGCATGCACAACACCACCTACAACTGGTGTGTTTTCGGCTGCTTCTAACAGCGTTTCTCCATCGATAAGAGTATTATCATCTTTCTTCCAACCAATTGGTTGCTTTGGGGTTTTGCTAAAATCCTCACCTGTTGCTTTTGCAATTTCCTCTGCTGTCGCCATGTTTTAATCTTTCAATTTAAGTTAATAAAAACGTTTTTCATATTTAAAAATTTTTAAATATGAAAAACCACTAAAAAATTTTATCCTATTGATTAAAATACAAAATAATTACTTATAAATTAACAATCTTTTGTTTAACAAGTTCTAAATTTTCGCAACCACCATTACTGCCGTTATGACAGGCTTTTTGATAATATTCTTGGGCTTTGATTAAATTTTTTTCTACACCTTCACCATTTTCATACATAAGACCAATAGTCGCTTGTGCGTTACCATAATTTTGATTAGCCGCTTTTTCATACCATTGCAAAGCACGAACATAATCTTGTTTTACACCTTTACCTTCGTTGTATAAAATGCCAATAAGTAATTGTGCTCTTGGATTACCTTTTTCTGCGGCTTTTTGATACCAATTCATTGCTTGCTTATAATCTTGCTGAACACCTTTTCCTTCAGCATACAAATAGCCCAAACTTGCTTGTGCGTCCGCATATCCCTGTTCTGCAGCTTTTCTATACAACTCAATGGCTTGTACATAGTCTTGTTGAGTAGCATATCCTTTGGCGTACATATAACCTAAATGAAATTGAGAACGCATATCCCCTTGTTCCGCAGATTTTTTATATAAATCAAATGCTTTTGAGTAATCTTGTTCAACACCCCAAGCATTGCTATACATATCAGCCAATGCAGATTGACCATATTTATTTCCCTGTTCTGCCGACTTTTGTAACCAATACAGTGCTTTTTGATAATCTTTTTCTCCTAATTTTTCATCTGTTTGTTGATAAAATACGCCTAAATGTGCTTGTGCTTGACTATTTCCATAATTTGATGATATTTCAAGATATTTTTTAAATGTATCGTAATCTTTATTGTTATATGCTTTTTCTGCCAAGTTCAAACAACGCTCTTGCCCAATTTTATGACCGCACGCCCATTCGTTGATTTTTTGTTTCGAACACGCCGTTGTGCTGAATAAGGTTATCAATAAAGTGATAATTAATGATTTTTTCATACTATATTTATTTCTATTCATTTGTTAATTATTTATTATAAAAACCACATGCTTATTACTATAAGGTTGCGATACTAAATTTTCAAAAATGGAGGATACAATGTAAATATAAACAATAAATATGTTGTTATTAAATACACAACCAATACTTTATATTTAGGTTTCATTTTAATATCACATCACATGGTCATATAAACTAAATTAAATATTTTCCGGCAGACTTAAACTTTTATTGCATTTTTATATTAAGCCTAAAACCATATTTAGGCATGCGGATAAAATCATTATCAAGTCTTTCGTCCTTACACTTCCAAATACAAGGAAGTGTGATTATACAAAGT
Organism: Neisseriaceae bacterium; assembly: GCA_017553165.1. Lineage (GTDB taxonomy): Bacteria > Pseudomonadota > Gammaproteobacteria > Burkholderiales > Neisseriaceae > RGIG9985. The sequence continues at coordinate 3,274 of JAFZMY010000076.1, read as the reverse complement.
TCCTTAAATCTTGTCAAATAAAAATGCAAAAAAAAAAAAAAAAACAACGACTTACATTGATTTAATGAAATAGTATTTGTGTGATTTTCTCTGTTTTGAAACTCCTGCAAAACCCTATCAGAAACAAAAATTTAATCCTGCCGTAGAGTGGGACAACACAACCCACCATAACGCCGTAGGCGTTAATCTCTTGTATTTAACAACTTTTTATTTCCACCCTATCTGGCGGTTGGTGAGTCATGAAGCCCACCCTACGGCGTTTCTTTTTCAAAAATTAGGTTTTGCAAGGGTTTCTGTCTATGGAAATCATCAGCAAAATGCTATTTTGCTATTACTCGTTATACGTATGAGTAATTGAATTTTTTGTATAGTTTTTGCAGGAAAAATTCTTTTAAGTCTGCCGGAAAGTTATTTCCCACGTAAAAATAGTTTATCTAAATCAGATAGTGCTAATTGAATCCAAGTTGGTCTGCCGTGATTGCATTGGTTGGTGCGTTCTGTACGTTCCATGTCTCGCAAGAGTGCATTCATTTCCGGCAGTGTTAATTGTTTGCCGGCACGTGCTGAACCATGACATGCCATTGTTGCTAATATTTGATTTTCCATTGCCAAGATTTCATCGCTACTACCCCACTGCCCTATTTCGGGCAACAATTTTTGCACTAATAGGACGGCATCTGCACGTAGCAATAATTGTGGCACACTTAAAATGGATATTTGTTCATCATTAAGATTAAGATTAAATCCATAGTTTTGGAGTAATTCTCTATATTCTGTTGCGGTGGCGATTTCTTGTGGATTTGCCTTAAATTGCAATGGAATTAATAGTGATTGCGTGGCTACGTTGCCGCTGTGATTTTTTTGTTGTTTGAGTTTTTCATAGTTAATGCGTTCATGGGCAGCGTGCATATCAACCAATATTAATCCTGCCTCATTTTGTGCCAGAATGTAAATATTATGTAGTTGAGCCAAAGCGTAACCTAATGGCGGAATTTCTTCATCGCTTGTATCTATTGTATTTTCGGTGGCAAAGTTTTCTTTTTCCAATTCGGCAATATCATTAGGCTTAAAAAATGGTGCGTATGTAGCAACAAGGTCTTGTCCTTCGCGTAATTGCAAACGTCCTTGTAATGATGATGGTATCGGTGTTTTGCCGTATTGAACTGGGCTTGTTCTTGATAAATTTGATGGATTTACATTCAAAGTTCGTTTGCCAAGATTAAATACATCATCTATAAGTTGAGAAGGGTTGCTAATCGATTCGGTTTTATCCGCAGATGTTTTAGCCAATACTTTATCTGCTGCATGAAAAATAAATTGATGTACAGCTTGTGATTCTCGAAAACGCACTTCGGTTTTAGTGGGGTGGATATTTACATCAACTGCATCAGCAGGCATGGACAGCATTAATACAAATGATGGCGACATTTGATTATGTAACACATCACGATAAGCTTGTTTTATAGCATGTGTTATGGTTTTATCACGCACAAAACGTTGATTTACAAAACAATATTGTTGATTGCTTTTTCCATCTGCAAAAGTTGGTTTGGTAATAAATCCTGTAAGCTTCATTTCTCCTGCCGTAGCATCAATTGGCAAAGAAGCATTAAAAAAATCACTTCCGATTATGGCACTAACTCTTTCCGGCAGTGTTTGTATTGGTAGTTTTAGAATAGTTTTATCATTATGAATCAAACTAATAGCAATATTAGGATATGCCAAAGCAATTCTTTGCACCACTGATAGGCAGTGTCCATATTCCGTTTGTTCTGATTTAAGAAACTTACGCCGTGCCGGTGTATTAAAATAAATTTCTGCCACTTCAACTGTTGTACCTATTTTTCCGGCAGATGGAATAGGATTGCTAATAACGCCATCTTCGGCATTAATTGATGTGGCATGAGCATCATCGGAAGTACGAGAAGTAATGGTTAAACGTGAAACCGCAGCAATACTTGCTAAACCTTCGCCACGAAATCCCATGCTTTTGATGCGTTCTAAATCAGATAAGGTTTTAATCTTGCTGGTGGCATGACGCGATAGCGATAAAGGTAAATCATCAGCATCAATGCCACAACCGTTATCTACAACACGAATTAATCTAATTCCACCATTACGCAAAACCACGTCAATGCTTGTTGCTCCTGCATCAACGCTATTTTCCATAATCTCTTTCAGGGCATTAGCAGGTCGTTCAACCACTTCGCCGGCTGCAATTTGATTGATTAAATGATCAGGCAATAAGGCAATACGTGGCATAACTTATCTCTTTTTGATAAATTTTTATAAAGTCTCTATGGTGTGATTTTGATTAGTATAAATACAAATATCACCTGCAATTGCAAGAGATTTTTTTACAATATCCACAGGGGACAAATCCGTATTTTCGATTAGTGCAATTGCTGCCGATTGTGCAAATGCACCGCCTGAACCGATAGCAGCAATTCCTTTTTCTGGCTCTACTACATCGCCATTACCGGTTAAAATCAAAGTATTGCTTTTATCTGCCACAATTAACATTGCTTCTAAACGGCGTAGCATGCGGTCGGTACGCCATTCTTTGGCTAATTCGATTGCAGCGGTTAATAGTTTTCCTTGATGTTTTTGTAATTTTCCTTCGAATAATTCAATCAGGGAAAAAGCATCTGCCGTACCACCTGCAAAACCTGCCAAAACACGATCCTGATACAATTTACGCACTTTACGTGCAGTGCCTTTCATTACAGTATTGCCAAAGGTAACTTGTCCATCACCGCCAATGGCAACCTCTTCACCTCGTCTTACACAGACAATAGTTGTTCCATCAAACTGTTGCATATTTTTTCCTATTTATAAATTTTGTAAAACAAGAATTATATGGGGATATAAAAATAAAAAAACAGATGGATAGCAAATTTTATTTTCATTAAATGAATATTTAGCCTCAAATCAATAACTACAATATTGATTATATTAAGTTTTATGCAATTTATTGATTAATAACCGCAAAAAAAGGCTATTTTTTATAAAAAACCTTGCAGTTTAAAAAATTTCAAGCAGTTTGAAACCAAGTTGAACGAACATAGTGAATTAAAATTAAAACCGTGATCCATGAAACACTGCGTGGCAATATCCTTAAGTGTTAGAAATCCACGCGTTATTTACACATGGGGTTGAGAATGAAGCCTTCAAGACCTCGAAAGGTGTATCACCATTCAATCCCTTGTGCGGCTTAACCGTATTATAAAAGTTGATAAAACGAGCCAATTCTTTCTTCCTGTGTTCGCTATCA
>JAFZMY010000075.1 GCA_017553165.1 Neisseriaceae bacterium | reverse complement strand
AGGGCGGAAACTTTGGCGTAAAGACAGCATTGTTTCAACGGCTGACCACAATACGCCCACAAACGACTGGGATAAAGGTATTCAAGACCCTGTTTCTAAATTGCAAGTGGATACTTTGGACGCAAATATTAAAGAATTTGGGGCAAGAGCCTATTTTCCGTTCAAAGACTTGGGGCAAGGCATTGTGCATGTAATGGGTCCCGAACAAGGGGCAACCTTGCCAGGTATGACGGTTGTTTGCGGCGACTCGCATACTTCCACGCACGGAGCAGTCGGGGCTTTGGCACACGGTATCGGCACTTCCGAAGTGGAACACGCTATGGCAACGCAGTGCATTACAGCGAAAAAATCCAAAACTATGCTGATTGAAGTTTCAGGCAGGTGCAAAGACTGGGTTTCTGCCAAAGATTTGGCTTTGTATATCATCGGACAAATCGGTACAGCAGGCGGCACAGGCTTCTGCATTGAGTTTGGTGGTTCTGCCATTCGCAATTTATCGGTTGAAGGACGAATGACGCTTTGCAATATGGCGATTGAAGCAGGGGCAAGAATGGGCTTGGTTGCCGTTGATGATAAAACCATTGATTACTTCAAAGATAAACCATTAGCCCCCAAAGGCGAAATGTGGGACAAGGCAGTTGAATACTGGAAAACTTTGCATAGTGATAACGGTGCAGTGTTTGATAAAGTCTATCGTTTTAACGCCGAAGACATTGAGCCACAAGTATCGTGGGGCACTTCGCCCGAAATGGTTGTCGGCATTTCAGGCAGCATTCCTAATCCTACCGATGAAAAAGACCCTGTGAAACAAGAGGGTATGCAGCGTGCCTTAAAATATATGGGCTTAACCGCAGGAGTTCCGATAAATGAAATTGCCGTTGATGTGGTGTTTATCGGCTCTTGCACAAACAGCCGCATTGAAGACTTACGCATCGCAGCGGCGGTTGCAAAGGGACGCAAAAAAGCCGCAAATGTGAATCGCGTTTTGGTTGTACCAGGTTCTGGCTTGGTGAAAAAACAAGCAGAAAGCGAGGGCTTGGATAAAATTTTCACAGACGCAGGCTTTGAATGGCGAGAACCAGGCTGCTCTATGTGTTTGGCAATGAACGCCGACCGCTTAGAAGCAGGCGAACGCTGTGCTTCCACTTCAAACCGCAATTTCGAGGGCAGACAAGGAGCAGGCGGCAGAACACATTTAGTCAGCCCAGCAATGGCAGCCGCCGCAGCGGTTACAGGGCATTTTGTTGATGTTAGAGAATTGATGAAGTAAAATCAATTTGTGGCAAACATTGTAGTTAGTTTGTCAGGAACATTCATTTTAATTAAGTAAAGGTGAATCATTATGAAAAAAATTGCATTAATTATTGCTACTCTTTGTGTCTTAACTGCTTGTAATACAGTAGCCGGAGTAGGGCAAGATGTTAAAGCTGGTGGTCAAGCAGTAACTGATACCGCACATAAAGTACAAAATAAAATGTAATAACGATAGTCTGCCGGAATGTACTAAATACTCCGGCAGTAATAAATTTTAATCAAGAATACAAAAACACAATGAAATCTTTTACCACATTAACCGCAATTGTTGCACCGCTTGACCGTTCTAATGTTGATACGGACGCAATCATTCCTAAACAATTTTTGAAATCGATTAAACGCACAGGTTTTGGCGTGAATTGTTTTGATGAATGGCGATATTTGGATAAAGGCGAAGTTGGTATGGACAATAGCAAACGTCCATTAAACCCTGATTTTTCGCTGAATCAGCCACAATACAAAGATGCACAAATTTTATTGACACGCAAGAATTTTGGTTGCGGTTCTTCACGAGAACACGCTCCGTGGGCTTTGGACGATTATGGTTTTCGTGCAATTATTGCTCCGTCTTTTGCTGATATTTTCTTCAATAATTGCTATAAAAATGGGCTTTTGCCGATTGTTTTATCCGAAGAAATTGTCGATAAATTGTTTAATGAACTTGCTCAAAATGCAGGTTATCAATTGACGATTGATTTGCAAAATCAAACTGTTACAACACCAAGCGGCGAATCATTTTCATTTGATATTACCGAACACCGCAAACACTGTTTATTAAACGGCTTGGACGAAATCGGCTTAACCTTACAACACGCCGATGAAATTAAAGCCTTTGAAAACAAACGCAAACAAGAATTTGCGTGGTTGTTTGCGTGATACGGACGGCGTGTTGAAGAAACCCCTGCAAAACTGGCATCTGTGTTACATTTCGTACGTTTGCGTTGCTCAAAAACATAGCCTTTCTATTTGTTATGTCTTCGTTTTTTGTGCTACTACAACTTTGAACTGCACTCACATCTACCAGTTTTGCAGGGGTTTCTTGAATTTTTTTGTTTTGTACGCGTTGTGCCGAGTTTGTACAATAAAAACCCCTGTTTTCAGGAGTTTTTTATTAGATTAAGCAGTGATTATCGTTTATTAAGATAATTCACAGGATTAATTGCTAAACTATCACGGCGTAATTCAAAGTGCAGGGCAGCATCTCCATTGGGCAAGCGTCCCATTTCGGCAATTTTATCTCCCTGTTTAACTTTTTGTCCAACTTGAACCAACATGCGATTATTGTGTGCGTATGTGCTTAATATGCGATTAGCATGTTTAATTAAAATCAATTTTCCATAACCTTTTACTTCTTCGCCAACGTAAATCACTTCACCGTCCGCAACTGCAATAATTGGATCACCAACACTGCCGGAAATATCGATACCCTTATTATTTTTACCATCAAAATTATTTATAACAGTCCCTTGTGCAGGAAAGATAAATTCTTGATTATTAGAGGTATTTGTTGCTGTGGTTTGATTATTGGTAGTATCTTGAATGTTAGCAGTATTTTGAGTTTGTGGATTTTTATTTGTTGTAGCATTGGACGATGTTACTCGCAATAATTGTCCTTCTTTTAATTGATTTTCATTAGGTAAATTATTCCATTTTTTTAATGTAGTTACATTTTGATTAAAACGCAAACCAATGCGGTATAAATTATCACCACGTTTTACGCGATAAAAACCATCTTGTGTTTCAGGAATTTGTGGAGTGTATTCTGCTGTTGACTGTTGTGCTGTGGTACAAGCATTCAAAAACAATAAAGTACACGTTAAAGTAATAAGTGATATTTTTTTAACCATAAATTAATTTGCCTTAATATTTAAGTAGTTAAGTCTGCCGGAAAATATTTCATAGTCGTTTCATCGTAAAATCCACCAGCGTTGGTCTGGCTTGCCATATTGTTTATACAGTTAGCGTCTTCACCGACTTGGTCGGCTTTTGCCATGAATCGACTATAAATAAAAAACAAATATTAATCCGTATTACAATCCAATTTTTTCAAAAGATAATCTAATTCATCAAGCGTTGAGAAATTAAACGATATTTTACCGCGTCCGCTACTGTTATAACGCAATGATACTTTCATGCCCAAGTTAGACGAAAGTTTATTTTGTAATTGCGAAACGCCGTCATCTATGCTACGAATGGCAGATGATTTAGATGTTTGCTGATGATTAGCATTTGAAACACGACGTTCAACTTCACGCACAGACCAACCATTTTTAACTGCATTTTGTGCTAATTCGATTTGCAATGTTTCCGGCAGAGTAATTAGAGCACGTGCATGTCCCATCTCCAAATTACGCGTATATAGTAAATCTTGTACCTTTTCCGGCAGACTTAATAAACGTAAAGTATTGGAAATGCTACTGCGACTACGACCAATTACTTCGGCAATTCTTTCATGAGTTAAACCAAATTCATCGATTAGTCTTTTTAAACCATATGCTTCTTCAATTGGATTAAGGTCTTGACGTTGGATATTTTCAATCAAACCAATCGCCAAAGCATTTTCATCGCTGATGCTTTTGATAATTGCTGGAATTTCCGTAAGTTCTGCTAACTGTGCAGCACGCCAACGTCTCTCACCTGCAATTAACTCATAATTATCCAAACCAGATTCTCTGACAATTACAGGTTGAATAACACCTTGAATACGAATTGAATCTGCTAACTCCTGCAAAGCATCATCGTCCATCTGCGAACGTGGTTGATAGCGACCAGGTTCAATTTTATTGATTGGCAAAACTGATAATTTATCGCCATTACCGATACTATCAATACCAGACGAGAGTAAAGAATCTAAACCTTTACCTAATCCCTTAATTTTTTTTGTCATTTTTGAACTTTCTTATCTATTCTTTGTTGTATTTCTTGTGCCAATGCAAGATACGCTTCTGTACCTTTGGCACGAGCATCATAAGCCAATGCAGGCATACCATGACTTGGAGCTTCGGCTAAACGAATATTACGTGGAATATCAGTTTTAAACAAATATTCACCAAAATGCTGTTCTAATTGTTCTGACACCCCCGCCGATAAATTACTTCTACTATCGTACAAGGTGCGTAATACTCCCAAAATTTCCAAATTAGGATTTAATCCACTTTGACGAATTTTACGCATAGTTGCAATTAAATCAGATAAACCCTCCAACGCATAATACTCACATATCATAGGAATTAACAAGCCATCTGCTGCAACCAAACCATTGATAGTAAGCAAAGTTAAAGTAGGAGGGCAGTCAATGATAATACAATCATACTCATCACGAACAGCTTGTATAGCATTTCGCAAACGCATTTCTCGAGCTATTTCCTGTACCAATTCAACTTCTGCACCTGCAAGAGAGCGATTGGCAGCTAACACATCAAAATTACCACTATCAGAATGAATTTTTGCCGATTCAATATCAGCTGTCTCAATTAAAACCTGATAAGTTCCAAGTTTGACACTTCCTTTATTAATGCCACTTCCAGTTGAAGCATTGCCCTGTGGGTCTAAATCAATTAATAGAACTTTTTTTCCATAATGAGCTAACGATGCAGCTAAATTAACTGCACTTGTAGTTTTGCCCACACCGCCTTTTTGATTAGCGATAGCGATAACATAAGTCATGGCGTTATTCCTTTTTGTGTGTCATAACAACAATATGACGTTGAGCATCAAGGTTTGGAACATTTACAGAATGCACAGCATCTACCTTAACATTTTCCGGCAGACTCATTATTTCCTCATAAGGATAAACCCCTTTCATTGCGAGCCAAATACCATTGTCAAGAATCAAATGCTCTGTCATTTTCACAAAATCACCTAATTGAGCAAATGCACGTGAAGTAATCGTATCAAATCGAGAAGAGTGCCACGACTCAACTCTTTCATTTACTACCGTAACATTATTTAATCCCAATTCAATAATCGCCTGCTGTAAAAAAGAAGTTTTTTTGCTATTTGCATCTAAAACGGTAACTTGTACATCAGGACGTACAATCGCAACAGGAATACCAGGCATACCGCCGCCAGAACCAACATCTAACAAAGTGAGAGTTGAATCCATAAAAAAAGTCAATGTTAAACTATCCAAAATGTGATGGCTTATTATCTGCGTATCATCACGCAAAGCAGTTAGATTGTAAGTATTATTCCATTTTGATAGCAACGAAACATACTCTAATAAGCAAGCTTGTTGCTGATTAGATAAGGATAGATTAAGCGAAGATAAACCATCTGTTATAAGCTGTTGCGTATCTTGCATTGATGAAAACTCCGTAAAAAATTCTGTTGATTCTAACAAATTATCAGACTTGATGGGGATTTATGAAAAATGAAATTTTTAAATTATGTACTGAATATTTGTATAAAATATATAACAAACAAATTGTTATACTGATTTATTGAGCTTATTTTAATATGTGATTGAACAGACATTATTAAAAACTTCTGCTAAATCATCATTATTCGTTTGGAAATCACTTACAAAAAACATTTTTCACAGTAAGCGATTCTAAATTCAAACAAATAATATTTTATAAAACAATAAGTTGAGATTATTTTTTGTTGTAACATACGATGTAAATAACGAATTTTATGATAATTTATTTTTAATAATCATAATATTATGTTAATAATAACAAGTCTGCCGGAAAAATATTATAAAGATAAATTAGAATATAATTAATTGAAATTAAATAATATTTTTTTAAAAAATTCTTACGGTTATTTCACTACTAAAAACATCGAAACACTGTTGAAGTTATCGCAAAAATCACCGACAATATCAATAGTATTAAAAAATAAAAATATAATTAAATCATATAATTACATATTTGTACTCAAATGCTTATCTGGTATTTACTTGACATAAATCATAATTTAGCATATATTTCTGCCGTTTTACTGATAAGCTGTTGTATAACATTGCCGTGAGGAAGTTAATTTTAGCTCAAATTTTTTCCATGATAATCGTTTGTATTTTCATGGTTTTTTTGGGGTTTGAAGCTTTGTTTTCGGCGTTTTTAGGTGGTATATCCTATTTAGTTCCCACTGTTGTATCGCTTGGTATTTTCCTTGTTACTGGAAAAAATGCAGTGATTGGCACAATCGCATTTTTTTATGCACAAATGTGTAAATTGCTGTTGGCGGTACTGCTGATGGTATGTTCATTTATGTTTTACACATCATTGCAGTGGATACCATTTTTTTTAGGTTTATTGGCTACCGTGTACAGCGTTTTTTTTACCATTGAAAAATAATGAGGCATTATGGCGACAGAACAAGGCGGAAGTGCAGCCGCTGAATACATTAAACATCACTTGGTTCATATGAGCCACCCAGAAGTTCCGCAAAAAGTTATCATTGATTTTTCTTATTTCAATTTGGATAGCATTATTATCTCTGTTGTATTGGGAGCATTGGGTTGTTTTTTCTTATGGCGTGCAGCCAAAAAAGCATCTTCTGGAGTTCCAACTCGATTTCTTGCAGCAGTTGAAATACTAATAGAATTTGTGGATAAATCCAGTAAAGACATCATTCATAACGCACAATCGCGTAAGTTGCTTTCGCCGTTAGCACTAACTTTGTTTGTCTGGATTTTCCTGATGAATGCAATGGACTTATTACCTGTTGATTTATTGCCATGGATTTGGCAACACATTACTGGTAATCATCATGCTTATTTGCGTGTTGTACCAACTGCTGATATTAATACTCCATTGGCATTAGCTATTGGTGTTCTTGGTTTATGTTTATTCTACAGCGTTAAGATTAAAGGATTTGGTGGTTGGATGCATGAAATGCTTACTGCACCTTTTGGTAAAAATCCTGTGTTGTGGATTCCAAATTTGTTACTGAATATAATTGAATTTGTTGCCAAAACTGTGTCGCATGGCTTGCGGTTGTTTGGCAATATGTATGCTGGCGAATTAGTGTTTATGCTGATTGCCATGTTGGGTGGTGCTTGGATGGCGAAAGGTTCCGTTGGATTTTTAGATCCAATCCTTTACCTATGTCATATTTTTGCAGGTGCAGTATGGGCTATTTTCCATATTCTGATTATTATCTTGCAAGCATTCATCTTTATGACATTGGCATTAGTGTATGTTGGGCAAGCACATGATTCGCACTAATGGTAAAGTTATTTAATTGAGTGTCTCATTTGAATGATTTAGACATTTAGTTAGATGGTTATTCGATTTGTATCGTATTTTGTTTAATTGTAAACCCACTTTGTTAAGGAGTTAAACATGGGAATTGGTGGTTTGATCGCCGTAGGCTGTGGTCTGATTGTTGGTTTAGGTGCTTTGGGTGCTGCTTTGGGTATTGGTATTTTAGGTTCTAAATACTTGGAATCTTCTGCTCGCCAACCTGAATTAATGGGCTCATTGCAAGTTAAACTATTTATTATTGCAGGTTTGATTGATGCTGCATTCTTGATTGGTGTAGGTATCGCACTGTTGTTCGCATTTGCAAATCCATTCCAGTAAAGTGAAGATAAGGTATTTATCGATTAACGAACAACGATAGGTGATACCGTGAATATCAATGCAAGTTTATTTGCACAACTTTTAGTGTTTGTCATCTTGGTATGGTTCACAATGAAATTCATTTGGCCGCCAATGATAAAAGCATTAGATGAACGTGCGAGCAAAATTGCCGAAGGTTTAGCGGCAGCTGAACGAGGCAAAAGTGATTTTGAACAGGCAGAGAAGCGTGTTGCGGCAATTTTAGCCGAAGGTCGTCAGCAAGTAGCGGAAATGGTTGCTAACGCTGATAAACGTGCGGCAGAAATTATGGAAGCAGCTAAACAGCAAGCATCAGACGAAGCAGCCAAAATTTTGGCACAAGCACGAGCAGACGTGGCTCAAGAAGCTAACCGTGCTCGTGAAGAATTGCGTAGTCAAGTTGGTTTGCTTGCAATCAAAGGTGCAGAACAAATTTTGCGTCGTGAAGTTGATGCTAAACAGCACGCTGAACTTTTAGGTGCCTTGAAACAGGAGTTGTAATTCATGGCTGAATTTGCAACCGTTGCACGACCTTATGCCAAAGCTATTTACGGTTTGGCACAGCAATATGATCAAGTTGACGTTTGGGGCAATAATTTAGCATTAATGGCAAAAGTAATATCCGAGCCAAAGGTTGCCAAAGCTATTGCTCAACCAGAACTAAACACAACAGAACGTGCAGATGTTTTACTCAAATTAATTCTATCTCCGGAAAGAATGTTTGATAAACGTTTACATAATTTTGTTTTTGTTTTGTCTGAAAACAATCGTTTGTCACTTTTACCTGCTATTTATGAGCAGTATCGGGAGTTTATGCTGTCAGAAGAGCAAACGCAGCAAGCAGTAATATATAGTGCGTTTCCACTGTCAGATGAAGAATGTTCGCAATTAGTATCTGTTATAGAAAAGCGTTTGCGTACTAAATTGCAAGTCCGAGTAGAAGTTGATCCTAATTTGATCGGTGGAGTCAAAATCGAATTTGGCGATCAAGTATTGGATATGTCTGTGCAAAACAAATTGAACGCCCTATATGCGGCAGTAACAAATTAGGAGATTTTCATGCAGCTTAATCCTGCAGAGATTAGCGATCTTATTCGCGAAAAGATTGAGCATCTATCAGACAATTCAGAGGTGCGTACACGTGGTACAGTAATGTCTGTAACCGATGGTATTGTCCGTATTCACGGTCTATCTGACGTAATGCAGGGTGAGATGATTGAATTCCCTGGCAACACATTCGGTTTAGCGATGAACTTGGAACGCGACTTTGTCGGTGCGGTGGTGTTAGGTGAATACGGTCATATTCGTGAAGGGGACGAAGTAACCTGCACAGGCCGTATT
>JAFZMY010000074.1 GCA_017553165.1 Neisseriaceae bacterium | reverse complement strand
TGCCAATGTTGCAGTTAAATATTATGGCAGACAAACAGGTTGGGACGGTTTAGGAATAGATAATGGCGGTGATTATTTATCAGCGGCATCAGCAAAACAACTTTATGCCCAAATGAGTAAATATGGCGATAAAGTTACTGGTAGTTTAGGTGCTGATATAATTTATGCCAATAGCGGAGATGACCATATTTATGGCTCACAATTTATTAATCCAAAAACTGATAATCGCACACAAGAAGAGAAAGACGCTGATAGCGATTATATAGTTGGTGGTGATGGCGTAGATACAATTTGGGGTGTGGCTGGCAATGATATTTTATATGCTGGTGAAGCAGATGAACATCTAATTAAAGGTAATGACTATCATCTTGATAATAATCAGATAAATGATAATGCAAGAGGTGATTGGGTAATTGGTGGTGATGGCGATGACTATTTATATGGTAGAAATGAAGATGATAATTTATGCGATAAAATTGGCTATGATTTTTTCAAACTAACAAAAAATAAATCATTAAATAATTGTTTTGTAATAATAAATAAAACTTTCAATTGTGTTGATATTTATGTATAATCTCTTTTGTTTTGATTTTCATATTGCATAAATTCAATGGTGTATTAATAGTGGAAATAAAAGATGATTAACTGGAACAAACTGCCAATTCACAAAAAATTCACAATAGTGTTTGCTATGCAAAACACGAGCCTTTTCTTGGCTTGGTGGTTTTTAGGTGCTAATTTTGGCTATTTAATCGCTTCGAGTTTGCTTTTGTTTGTACTTTTCTATACACAAGGAGACCGTTGGACAAAAAAAGGTTTTTTTATTTTTTCTGCAGTCTTTGTTTGGATGTGGTTTTTGGATAATAGTATGGGTTTAAGAATTCATACAGATGTTAATTACAATCAACTCAAAAGTTATTCTGGAACTACTGTTGGTAGAGAAAGTAATGGTCGTGGTGGAGCGGCAATGCTTCATGATGAAATGATTTTGAAAAAATATAAAGATGAAAAACGCGGTTTTTTTATATGTGGCATCAAAAGTATTTCAAGTTGCGATGAAGAATTGAAAAATTATTTTGATGGTATGTACAATCAAAATATTTCGGTAAAGTATTATACATTTTCTGATACTCATGCATTTATATATATTATTCCTTTTTTTACAAATTCAAATGTTGTTTATGAAATGAAACATAATGACAAAGTGATTTATGACTACAACTACTTTGTTAGTAAGTACCATAAACAACAAAGAGATTTAATTATATTTGCTATCTATTTGATAGTGAATACTTTGGTTTTCTGTATTTTTTATCATTTAATACAGAAAAATTCTGTTCAACATACTCAATAACGGAGGTTTTTTTATGACAACACCAACAACAGGTTTTTTGGTTAAAAATTTCTTTAACTCATTTTCTGGTTTCTTTTTGGAAATAGGAAATATGATAGTAGCTACTAAAAAATACCAAGAAAGACATGATGAGCATGATTTAATAAATGCCGTTGCTTCTGCTGCTTTGGCAATAGAACATTTGGGCGAATTGGTTACTGAACCATTAGGTGGCAATGCGTCAAAATTTAATACTGGTGCTGAAATTGTAACAACTTCTGGCAGATTGATAAATAATATTCACGCTTTCCAAAGAGATTGGAGTGGAAAACCTCCTCAAATAGACATCGGTACTACCCAAGACATTATGGCAGACGGTTTTACTTTGTTAGGTTTTGCATTTGGTGGTACTAAAACACCATTAGGAAGAGTTTTTTCATACACTGGTGATGCTATTAGCGTTATTGCACTTAATACCGATGGAGGCAAAATCCCATTAGACGACTTCAACGCCGAAAACATTGAAGGCTTTGTCATCGAGTTATTACAACCATTATCAGATGCAATATACGAATTATTCGATAAAATTGACAGTGGTATTCGTGGTTTGTTAGACAATAAAGATAATTCTTGGGTTGATTTGATTATTGATAAATTAGACTCCAATCGTTTGGTTGAATTAGATGATGATAGACTTGCACAAAATGCAGTGTTTGAACAATTACATAATTGGTATTATTATAAAGTTAACAATGGTGACTATAAAGGAGAACGCTTTTTTGCAGACAATCCAGATGTT
>JAFZMY010000073.1 GCA_017553165.1 Neisseriaceae bacterium | reverse complement strand
TTCGTCCAAAATGAACTAAACAATAGACCAAGAAAACGAAGTTTCGGCGAAGCCAAAATCATTAGGCTGGCAAACGCCCAACGAAGTCTTTACTCAACAAATTAAGTGTTGCACTTGAAACTTTAATCCGCCCTGCCTGAATTTTTTTAACACATTTTTACTAAAAAATTTGGGGTTTTGCAGGGGGTTCTCAAAATGACGTTTTGCAGGAGTCTCAAAAAGTTAATTCTACGTAATGGTACTTTCGATTGTAAGTTAAACTATTTGATTTTAGATTAAAAAACAATATATATTATAAAACTTTGCAAGATAGCTAACACACTTCGGTTGCTTCTATGGAGTAGTTTATTTTGTTTATGAAACGAGTTTTGCAGGATTATCCGATTTTCTTCATCTGCCGGAAAGGTTTACTAAATTTTCCGGCAGACTTATATTTAAACAATTTATTTGATGGGGTACTTATGAAAATAATCATAAATAATATTTTGAGAATATTTTGTTTTGTTAGCTTGTTATTTATCTTATCTGCATGTAGCAATTTATCTTCTACACATACTAATGATTGGCAGGCTGCTAATGTTCAAAATCAAGTATTTTTAGCAGATGGGCGTTTGTCCGTAAAAGATGTACAGAATAAAGGTGGTTTTGCCCAGTTTCACTGGGTAAATGGTGAAGAAGTACAGACAATTAATGTAAATACTCCTTTGGGTAATACAGTAGGGCAGTTGTGTCGTGATAAAAATGGAGTGATTGCTCAAAATTCGCAAGGTGAGGTGTTTTACGCTGATTCAGCACAAGATTTGGCATATCGTTTAACTGGATTTTTTATTCCATTAGATTATTTGGATTTATGGGCTTGGGGAAAATATGCAACGGATAGTGTACATTCCATTTTACCTAATGGTGTTTTACAGCAGGCAGGGTGGCAGGTTCAACGCGAAATAAATCCACAAACCAAACAACCTAAACGCTTAACTATTAATCGTGATGGAATAAGCATTCGTTTAATATTTAATAATTTTGAAAATATTGAGAATGACAATGAAATTCAATGTCCGCAAAGGAGAGAGTTGTGATTTTTTCTGATGAAAATGCCTATTTAGCACCTGCAAAACTTAATTTAATGCTTAATGTTGTAGGCAGAAGAGACGATGGCTATCATCTATTGGAAAGTGTTTTTTGTCTAATTGATTTATGCGATACGATTTATTTAAGTGTACGTGATGATAAACAAATAATTTTGCAAAATCCGCAAGCAGATGTATTACCAGAGCAAGATTTAACGGTTCGTGCTGCGAAATTATTGCAAGATAAAACTTGTTCAAACTATGGTGTGGATATTGGCTTGGATAAAAAAATTCCAATGGGAGGAGGTTTGGGAGGAGGTAGTTCTGATGCAGCAACGGTGCTATTAGTATTAAATCGACTGTGGCAGTGTGGTTTATCACGCTTGCAATTACAAGAAATAGCACTCGAATTAGGTGCTGATGTGCCATTTTTTATCTTTGGGCAAAATGCTTTTGTAGAAGGAATTGGGGAAAAATTAACAGCAATTAATGTCCCCAAACGCCATTATGTAGTGGTTTATCCATCGGTTCACGTATCTACTGCAAAAATTTTTAATCATGAGGGCTTGACAATGGATTCGAAACATGTAAGAATTAGCAGTCTTGAAAGCGATATTTTGCTTCACAACGATTTACAAGAAGTTGTAGTTGCACAATACAGCGATGTTGCAATAGCATTAGATTTATTGCAACGATATGGTGAGGCTATAATGACTGGTTCAGGAAGTTGTGTGTTTTTACCGACTGATAGTCGTGAAGATGCAATGCGTGTTAGAGATGAGGTTAGTCATTTTTATCCGGCATTTTGTGTATCTGGATTAGAGCAACACCCACTATACCAATTGGTATAATATTTTAGTTTATTGGGGAGTCGTCAAGTGGTTAAGACACTGGGTTTTGATCCCAGCATGCGAAGGTTCGAATCCTTCCTCCCCAGCCACTATTAATTGAGCTTGTGTCGCACAAAATGTGCGACACAATTTTTATGTAAGTCTTTTTGTTGAGATTAATCTTCACATTTAGATTGCAAGAGATAAATAAACATTTAATTTTGTCTGTTTTTTATTTTAAGAAGTGTAAAAAAGCGTACAATTAGCATTTTCCGCAAATTATGGGAGCGGCAAGTGTTTTCGAAACAGAGAACACATCTTTATGTAGATGGGACTGATATGGCAAATTATGACAATTTAATGGTTTTTACAGGAAACGCAAATCCTAAATTGGCAGAAAATGTGGTACGACATCTAAATATTTCCGTAGGAAATATCAATGTATCAAAATTTTCTGATGGTGAGGTGTCGGTAGAATTGTTAGAAAATGTACGTGGACGAGATGTTTTTATTCTGCAATCTACCTGTGCACCAACAAATGATAATCTAATGGAAATTTTAACTATGGCAGATGCCTTAAAACGAGCTTCTGCCGGAAGGGTTACGGCAGCTATTCCATATTTTGGTTACGCACGTCAAGATAGAAGACCTCGTTCAGTTAGAGTTCCTATTACTGCTAAATTAGTGGCAAATATGCTGTGTTCAGCTGGAATCGATAGGGTACTTACAGTTGATTTACATGCAGATCAAATTCAAGGATTTTTTGATATTCCGGTAGATAATATCTATGCTACACCGATACTGACACATGATATTTTGAATCAACGTATTGAAAATCTGATTGTAGTTAGTCCTGATATTGGCGGAGTAGTCAGAGCACGTGCGGTTGCCAAAGTATTGAATACAGATTTAGCAATTATTGATAAACGTCGTCCCAAAGCTAATGTTGCAGAAGTAATGAACGTTATTGGCGATATTGAGGGACGTACTTGTTTATTAATTGACGATATGATTGATACTGCAAATACATTGTGTAAAGCAGCATCAGCATTAAAAGAACGTGGAGCAGCAGGTGTATTAGCTTATGCAACGCATGCTGTTTTTTCTGGCGAAGCTATTTCTCGCATTGCAAGTTCAGAAATAGATCAAGTAGTGGTAACTGATACCATTCCTTTGAGTTTATCTGCACAAGCATGTAATAAAATTCGTCAAATTAGTATTTCAGGATTATTAGCTGAAACTATGAGACGAATTAGCAATGAAGAGTCAGTGTCATATCTCTTCAATGAGGATTTAACCGCACCAGGTGCATTATTTCTTCCCTGATGTGTTTAAATAATTAATGGGCGTATCAATTGGAAAACATGGTATGCCCATAATGTTTGTGGTACCCGATAAGCCGGTCGCAGTGTAAGGGTTCTGAATTTTTATTGATTATTTTTGGAGACATTTATGTCAGAAGTTATTAAAGCATCTTCTCGTGACGTACATGGTACAGGTGCGAGCCGCCGCCTACGTCGTGAAGGTAATATTCCTGCTGTTGTATATGGCGAAAATCAAGAAGCGTTAAGTATTAGTGTTGAGCACAAAACAATATTTTATGCTTTGCAAAAAGAAAAATTTCATACTTCGGTTTTGAAATTAGATGTTGATGGTAAACAAATGGATGTATTGGTTCGTGATTTCCAAATGCACCCATTCAAACCACAAGTACAACACATCGATTTTCAAGTAGTTGATTTGAATAAACCTGTACGCGTGAAGGTTCCGTTACATTTAGTAAATGGTGAAATTTCTCCTGCTGTGAAATTGCATGGTGCACGTGTTGCGCAATTAGCAACATCTGTTGAATTATTGATGAAACCTGCTGAAATCCCAGAATATCTTGAATTGGATTTGAAAGATTTAGTTGGCGGTCAAATTCTACATATTTCAGATGTACCACTGCCGGAAGGTGCTATAAGTACATCTTTGCGTCGTGGTCTGAATACTGCAGTTGCTGCAGCTGGTAAGAAAAGATAATTTAATTTATATTAGCAAAATGCTCCAAAATAAATTTGGAGCATTTTTTATGTTTAGAAACACATTTAAAGAAACGATAACGTAAAATATCTTTTGCAAAGGTTTTATATAATGTTTTCCGGCAGACATAAACCTTTGCAAAACTATCATCTGTGGTATATTTCTTCGTTATGCGTTGTTCGAAATCGTAGCCTTTATATTTGTTATGTTTTCGATTTATGTGCTACTACAACTTTGAAATCTACTCACATCTACTAGTTTTGCAAAGGTTTCAGACTTGTTTTACGTTATCATTAATAACCTTAATAACAATAAAATCACAGCTGCAATCACGATTGCCAATGCTAAAACACGCACAAAACCATGTATTTTTTGCCTTTGTTTGCGATTGATAAATAGTCGTGTAACAAATAATATCAAGAAAATTACAATCAATATTTGCAATACACGTCCAAACATATTTACACCTATAAATTAGATAGTCTGCCGGAAACAATTAAATAATTATATAATGTCAGATTTAATTTTGTTTGTAAAAATTAATATGTCTGATTCTTCATCTGTCGGCATTGTGGCAGCCCAAAAAATTGCGTTTGAAAAAGCCATTACGCTTACCAATGGCGACACCTTGCCGCGATTTGATTTAATGATTGAAACCTACGGCACGCTTAACAGCACCGCT
>JAFZMY010000072.1 GCA_017553165.1 Neisseriaceae bacterium | reverse complement strand
CATCAGTAGTTTTAAGTGTTATTCCTAACCCTTGATATTCTCCATTATTATCTTTTTGAACTAATTCAAAAAAACGTCTAACAATTACTTGATGATCTTTATATGTAATTAATAAATCATTGTTATCTTGTTTATAAGCACTAACTTTTTGATCTGCACTTTGCCATGTTTCTTTAATGATTTTACCTTCTTTATCTTTAACTTCGCCTATTTTAATCAATTCACCAACAACAATCGGACTTGCACTTACACCTGCTTCAAATCTGATTGAACCTTTCATATCACTATCAAAAACTATATCTGTGCCTTGAATAAAATATTTATCATTGCCAGTACCACCTTCCAAATAATCCGCACCTTCATAGCCCATTAGAGTATCATCTCCAATACCACCAAATAAAGAATCGCTTTCATTGCTACCTGTTAATGTCTCTGGTGCATCTTCATCTTTACCAAAGATAACTTTGCCTTTATTTCGATTAAAAGCATTAGTAGTATCTTCACCTAATTCCAATTTGCTGGTATTATCTTTATAGTAATTATATGAATTAATTGCATCTTTATAATCTTCGTTTTTGTAATCTGCTACCATTTTGCGTTCTAACATAAAGGAACGCTGTTTGATATATAATTCCGAAAAATAAATACGCTCTTCGCCTTTATCAACAGCATCTTTATCTTTTTGCCATTGTTCGTAAATTTCAGCAATTTCTTCATTAGATTTCCAATAATCTTCTAATAAATTATCTTCTTTGGAAGAAAGCGTAAATGGTGATAAGGTGTAAATTGCTAAAAAGTCAGTGAAGTTGGTTTTTGGATCAAAACCATCTATGAAACCATTGCTGTCAAAAGGTACACCACTTTCTTTTAATCGCAAACAACTTTGAACCGTTAATTTACCTTGTAATTGTTTTTCTTCAATTGCTTTGCTAATTTTGACAATGGCTTTATGTAAATCTTCTCGTCCAGTATATTCTTCTTCATTATTTATAATATGCCATGTATTACCATTTGGATTACCTTTCAATTCTTTCTCTAATTCAATACCTAACATTTTTGCTATTGAATTAACTATATTCTCTAATGCGTCTCCTTCGGCTAATCCTTGTTCATTTGGCGTATTTTCAGCTTTCTTAACTTGTTCTTCAAGCGATGGTGATAACATTAATAAATTAGTTGCATTATTTTTATCTAATGCACCACATTGATTTGTTGATAATTTTAAAATTTGATTAAAGTCTCCATTGTCTTTAAATGTACTATCTAATTGCTCAAATAAAGATTGAACAGACAAAGAATCTACAATCAAAACTAAACTATGAGTATCACCAAACGCAGAAGTCTCATAATCTTCGTGTAATTTAATTCGCATTCCCCATTCTGCAATAGACCCCTTAAAAATATTCATGCGTTCATCACCCCTAAATAAAGGCTGATTTTCAATCGCAATATCAATTTCTTTACCATAATGTTTTTGCGAAACAGCAGTCATGCTGGGATAAGTACCTGCTTTAATGTTATAAATATTTGGAGACGAATCAACAATATCTAAACTGTTACTTACAATTTCAGTTGCACCAGTCCAAATATATGCTTCTGTGTTGTGTTTTTCTTTGGTTAAAAGCACCGCCATTTGATAATCAAATTTCAAAGCTTCTATATAATCAATCGGTGCCATATACGGTTTTTTATCTTTTGGAAGATTCATGGTATCAATGCGTTGATATTCTTCTGCAATTTCCAACAACCGTATCAATGTATCTTCTAAATATGAAACACCTTGCGGATATTCAGCAGAAGTAACTCCATTTGAAACTCTATAATCTTGTTTATATTCAAATAATATTTCTCTTGCATTTTTCAATTCTTGAATATAAATAGAAATATTATCTTTTGTACCTAATTCATTATCCTCTTTTGCAGAAAGTAAGCCATAAGAAAGTTTTGCTCGAATTTCATTGTAAAGATCTTTTAGATCTTTCATATCACTAAAATATTCATCTGCAACAATATTTTTATCATTCACTTTATACTTATTAAAAGTAACAATCATATTTTGCAATTCGTTAGCAGTAGTTAATTCATCACCGCCAATAGATCCAACACCTGCACCGTTAAAGGTCAGAGTTTTATCAATTTGTTCGCTGTGCAAAATATGAAATGCAGTTGCCAAATGTCCGCCTAAACTGTAACCAGTTACGGTTATTTTTTGATTTTCACCAATAACACCTTTGGATTTCAAAGTGTTAAACCACGCTTCCATGTCGGCAATTTGCCCCATTGCCCAGCCTACTTTGGTAATTTCCAAAGTGTTGGTTGCAACGCTATCTCGCAGTTGATCTTCTACAAATTCTGTACTTCTAAACGAAATAACCAATTCATTGTTTTTGGTATTTTTAAATAAAGTACCTGAAAAACCTGTACTGGTATTATTCATATGCTGAACAACTTGCCAGTCTTGCTTAAATTGCTCTGCTTG
>JAFZMY010000071.1 GCA_017553165.1 Neisseriaceae bacterium | reverse complement strand
TAACGATAGCTGGACAAATATTGGTCAAATAAGCGAAGGTCAAATTAGCTACGACATCTATCGTCATAATAGTATGACAGATGATGCAAATGATGTTTGGGTGCAAATTATTGGATAATCCAAAAAACAATTGAGTTTTTTTATTGCTTTTAAAAACACTGCCGGAAATGTTGTTTATAGACTTTTCGGCAGTGTTTTTAAAAAACTTGAAAATTAGATTTTGCAGGTGTTTGTAATGATTGATTTGTTAAAACAACGGTTGTTTTTTTGTGGTAATTATATTGGCTTATCCCTGCTTTCAAATCGTTAAAATTAATAAAGCTAATTTTGGGTGATTTGTTGAATTTCATTATTTTATTTTTATCTATGAGTTTTTTTCTGTGTTATTTAAATTTAACTCATCATTTTTATTAGTGAGTGTGAAATTCATTTTCTGCGATTTATTGTTATGTCTTTCCTTATTCAAAATTACGGTTATTTTTTGAGGGATAACATATTTGGCTTTACCTAATTTCCAAGCGTTAAAATTAACAAGGCTTATTTTGGGGTGTTTGTTATGTTTTATTATTTGGTCTCTATTTGCTTGCTGTTTATTAGGAAGATTTGAATATTCACTTTTTTGCATTAGATTTAGAGATTGTTCATTATGTTTTGCCTTGCTCAAAATTATAGTTGTTTTTTGATGGCAATCATATCGATTAGCACCAAGTTTAGGGATGTTGATTTGGAGACGTTTATTGTATTTGTTGGTTTTGTAATTCGCAGTAACGGAGTCTTGAGTTGTAGGAGACAAAGCACTCTCATGTTGTAAATTTGAAGAGTATTCTTGGTATTTATGTTTGTTCAAAATAACGGTTACTTTCTTGGGACAAGAATACTTGCTTGTTCCTATAGTTTTCCAATAAATAAAATCAGCAAGGTGGATTTTGGGGATTTTATTGAGTTTCATGGCGTTATTCCTATTTGCTTGTTGCTTTTGGTTTTATTATTTTGAACAGATGCCTCATTATACTAATATGAGAAGAAACTGTTTTTATTGATTTAAAGTTTCCGGCAGACTTTCCGGCAGACTTTCCGGCAGACTTATTCACACAGCTACGCTAAAAATAAGGAACTATGAAAAATGTTAGTTTGCATTAGTTTTACTGTTTTGTATTTTGTGCCATATTAATCATTTCAGCTGCATGTTGGCGGGTGGTTTCGGTTAGTGTTGTTCCTCCAATCATACGTGCGATTTCGTTAATACGTTCATTGTCAGATAATACTGAAATATTACTAATAGTTTGCTGGTTATCATTGTGTTTAGCAACTTGCCAATGATTATCGGCATATACTGCCACTTGTGCCAAATGAGTTACGGCTAAAATTTGATAAGTTTTACTTAACGTGTGAATTTTTTGTCCAACAATTTCTGCTACTGAACCGCCAATTCCAGTATCAACTTCATCAAAGATTAGAGTAGGCACAGCGGTACAACGTGATGCGACCACCTGAATAGCAAGGCTGATTCGTGCTAACTCCCCACCAGATGCGGTTTTCGCTAATGAACGCAATGGGCTACCTTGATTGGCTGCAATTTGAAATTGGATATGTTCGCTACCATGCAAAGATGCTACACATGGGGGTAATCCAACTTGAAATACAGCTCCTTTCATAGAAAGCTCCTGCATGACAGATGTTACTTCTGCGGAGAAACGTTTAGCTCCGATTTGACGCATATTTGATAATTCATCTGCTGCCACTTGGTATTTTTGTGCACATTCATTAACTTTTTCTTGTAACAATTCGCAGTCGATAGATTTTTCTAATTCAAGTAGTCGGTTTTCTATTTCCTTTTGTTTTTCCGGCAGACTTTCTTCATCGATATGATATTTACGTGCAGCGGCAGATAAATTACGCATACGTTCATCTTGACGTGCTAATTCATCTTGATTGATTTCAGTATCGGATAAAACTGAACGTAAAGTAGATGTAACTTCACTTAATTCGGCATCTATTGATGATAGTAAGTTTAAGCTTTCTTCGAATCTATGTTCGATGCGTGATAAAGCTTCCAACTCACGCATACACCGTGATAATAAGCTTTGGATTCCGTTATCGCTATCGATTAAATTGTATGTATTTTGTGCGGCATTCATTAAATCTGCAGCATGGGATAAAACATCGTAGCTATGTGATAATTCTTGCCACTCGTTGGGTTTTGGGGCAAGTTGAGCTAATTCATCTTTTTGCCAAGTTAAGCGTTCGCGTTCGGCCTCTAATTGTTCGGAATGTGAAGTTGCATCTTCTAATGCTTGTTTTGCTTCTTGCCAGTTCTGAAATAGTTTTTTTACTTCATCAGCTTTTTCAACACTGCCGGAAAAAGCGTCAAGGATTTGGCGTTGGTTATTTTCCGTCATTAAAGAGTAATGAGCGTTTTGCCCATGAATATCAATTAAAAATTCGCCGATTTTTTTTAATTGATTCAAAGTAGCAGATTGTCCATTGATAAAATTACGTGATTTACCTTCTGCTGAAATAATACGACGAATAATTAATTCATTTTCATCTTCTGTTATAAAACCTTGATTTAATAAATCATTTTTAACTTCGTTTAAGTTTTCAATAGAGAATAGAGCAGATAGTTGAGCTTCTTTTGCACCATTACGCACTTGTTTGGGGTCTGCTTTATCGCCTAACAATAAACCAATTGCGTCCAAAGTTATAGATTTTCCTGCCCCAGTTTCACCGGTTAACACGGTAAAACCAGAATCAAACGACAGGTTTAATTCATCAACAATAACAAAATTTTTAAGAGAAAGATTTAATAACATAGAATTTATACCAATTGTTCGCCCCAATGTAGTTTTTGTCGCAGGGTGCCAAAATAACGGTAATCAGATGGTTGTAAAATACGCAAGCTATTGCGATAACGTCTGATTTTAATATGGTCGAATTTTTCTAAATCAAAATAAGCTTGTCCATCGCAGTGAAGTTTAATATCTGTCCCATGTCGCATTACTACTTCGATTTCTCCGGTGTCAGATACGGCAATAGGGCGGTTAGTCATGGATTGCGGACAGATTGGTACCAAAGTTAGTGCGTGTAAAGTAGGTTGCAAAATCGGACCTCCGGCAGCCAAAGAATAGGCAGTAGAACCTGTGGGCGTTGATACAATTAAACCATCACTACGTTGAGTATAAACAAATTCTTTATTAATAAATACTTCAAATTCAATCATTTGCCCAGTTGCACCACGATTGAATACTACATCATTCAGTGCCAAAGATTGATAAACTTCTTTTTGATTACGATAAACGTATGTTTCTAACAAGATGCGTTCTTCAACTGAATATTTGCCAGTTAGCATAATGGCAACATCATCAACAGCATTGTGATATGGCACTTGGGTTAAAAATCCCAAAGAACCACGATTTACCCCAATCAAAGGAACTCGATAAGGTGCAATCTCACGTGCAATAGACAACAAAGTACCATCACCACCAAAGGAAATGGCTAAATCGCAACGTTGTCCCATTTCTTTTTTATGCACAAAAGTACATTTATGTAAATGGGGCAAGTCTTTTAAATCTAAACGTGCTTCTTCGTCCAAATAAACATTAATGCCTTTATCTAATAAAAACGTTACCAATGAATTAACTAATTCCGGCAGATGTGGCGTTTTCGGACGAAGAACAATACCAATATGATGAAATTGACTATCCATAATAGCGATATTGTAACTTAAAATAATTTGTCGACAAGATAAGATTTTAGCTACCATTACATTTGTTGAGTTAGCAATTTTAAGGATTAGATAAAATGAATACAGATGATAAACTTCACAGACGCGTTTATTTTATTTCTGACCGTACAGGGATTACTTCTGAAAGTTTAGGTGAATCGTTGTTGAATCAGTTTGAAAATATTGAATTTAAACGTCGCACCTATCCATTTATTGATAATTTGGAAAAAGCAAAACAGTTGCTAAACCACATGCAAGAAGAGGTTGATGCTGATGGCTGGGAACGTCCTTTGGTTTTTTCCAGTATTGTTGATTCAGAAATACGTAATTTAATCCATAGTTTTCCGGCTTTTCATATTGATTTTTATGATACTTTTATAGATTCTTTGGAAAAAGAATTACATGTTGGTGCTAAACGTTTGATAGGTGTAACTCATGGCTTGAATGATATAGAACGTTACGATAAACGTATGGCAGCTGTTAATTTTGCTCTTAACCACGATGATGGTATTTCTGATAAAGACTTTCAAGCTGCAGATGTAATTTTAATTGGAGTATCACGAGCAGGAAAAACTCCAACTTGTTTGTATTTGGCATTACAGTATGGAGTGCGTGCTGCCAATTATCCTCTTACCCCTGACGATTTGGAAAGTACGCAAATTCCTAATATGTTAAAACCATATAAACAGAAACTTTTTGGTTTAACCATAGATGCCGAAAGACTGCATCATATTCGCAACGAACGCCGTCCAGAATCAAATTACGCTAATATTAACACTTGCAACAAGGAAATCGCCATCGCAGAAGAATTATTCCAGCGTAATGCTATTCCTTTTATGAGTAGCACCCATAAATCAGTGGAAGAATTAGCCGCATCGATTCTGCAAGCATGTCATCTAAAAAGACGTTTTTAGTAGAACTAAATTATTTAGAGTCTGCCGGAATATTATTTATATCTTTCCGGCAGACTATATAAATATTAAATTATTATTTAATTTCAATAAGTTGTAACATATAAACTAATGTGAAATTTAATTAAATTTAATTGCATTTTCTCTTAACAAATCACCCTTGTTAAGAGTACAATAGGAGAAATTTTATTTCTTAACGGAAGAAGGGTGATTCAAAATGGCACTTTATCTCAATGCGGCGAATAAAAATGCCGGTTCTTCTAATAATGTTGGTATTAAACAGGGAGCACGTATAACTGTTAAAGCCAAACCTGGCGATCAATACCATTTAATCGATGATGCAACTGGTAAAAACCCAGTTGATTTAGTGGCTTCAAGAGAAGGTGATAACCTTATTTTAACAAGTAAAGCCAATGATATAGAGTTAGTTATTGAAGACTTTTGGTTTGAATGCGGTCCCGGTGGCAATGCCTGTGTAGCCATTTTGGATACACCACTCGAAGCTGGTGGGGAACTATTAGGTCAAACTGTTATTGTGCAAGAAGGTGCTAATTTAGAAGCACTACTTGCAGGTCAAGTAGGACAAATGGCAGGTGGTTCTGCATTGAGTGTAACTGGTGCAATTACAGGTGCAGCACTTACTGCTGCACCATTAGGTTTAATTGCAGTCGGTGTATTGGGTGCTACTGGTGCAGCAGTCGTAGTTAAAGAAATCAATGATGATGATGATACGCCTTCAAATCCAAATACAAATCCAAATCCAAATCCCAAACCCACACCAGATCCAATTATAGACACTGATGCTGATGCGGATTCAGATGCTGATGCAGATTCTGATGTAGGTGGCGGTGGTTCTTCCAGCGGCGGTAGCGGTTCATCTGGCGGTGGTTCGTCTGGTGGTGGTGGTTCAAGCGATGCCGATGCCGATTCAGACGCTGACGCAGATTCAGATTCAGATAGTGATGCTGATGCGGATTCTGACAGTGATTCAGATTCCGACAGTGATTCAGATTCCGACAGTGATTCAGATTCCGACAGTGATTCAGATTCCGACAGCGACTCTGACTCTGACAGTGATTCGGATTCAGACTCTGACTCCGACAGCGACTCTGACTCCGACAGCGACTCTGACTCTGATAGTGATTCCGACTCTGACAGCGATTCAGACTCTGACAGTGATTCCGACTCTGACAGTGATTCCGACTCCGACAGTGATTCTGACTCCGACAGTGATTCTGACTCCGACAGTGATTCCGACTCTGACAGCGATTCAGATTCCGACAGTGATTCGGATTCCGACTCTGACAGCGATTCCGACTCTGACAGTGATTCAGATTCCGACAGTGATTCGGATTCCGACTCTGACAGTGATTCCGACTCTGACAGTGATTCTGACTCTGACAGTGATTCGGATTCAGACTCTGACTCCGACAGCGACTCTGACTCCGACAGTGATTCAGACAGCGACTCTGACTCTGACAGTGATTCAGACTCCGACAG
>JAFZMY010000070.1 GCA_017553165.1 Neisseriaceae bacterium | reverse complement strand
GGTTTGAAAATAAACGCCGTACGATTGTGCGGCGTTTTTTGTTATTTAAAATTTTTCCGGCAGACTATTTATATACTGAAACCTTTGCAAAATTAGTAGATGTTAGCAGATTTCAAAGTTGTAGTAGCACAGCAAACGAAGACATAACAAGTAGAAAGGATTGTCGTTGAAAAGCAACGCAAACGTACGAAATGTGCAAAGAGATGCTAATTTTGCAAAGGTTTCATACTAGAAACCCCTGCAAAACACTTGCTGAAACAAACTATAATCCTGCCGTAGGGTGGGACAACACAACCCACCAAAACTCAGTGGGCGTTAATTCATTGTATTTCAATGATTTTTATTCCTCCCTATTGGGCGGTTTGGTGGGCAATGATGCCCACCCTACGGCGTTTATTTTTCAAAAAATAGGTTTTGCAGGAGTTTCGAATGGTAAAAATAATGGTTTTGCAGGAGTCTGCCGGAAAGGTTTAAAACTATTATATTTAAAAAATATAAAACGCTAACTTTATAAGTTAAGCGTTTATAAATGATTGATGTGATTGGCGGAGAATGAGGGATTCGAACCCTCGATACAAGTTTTAGCTCGTATGCTCCCTTAGCAGGGGAGTGCCTTCGACCACTCGGCCAATTCTCCGACACTCAACAAAGAAAAACGATTTTATCGTAATTAATCTGTTTTAGTCAAGATGTAAAAAAAAGGTGTGCACACCATGTGTTTTCAACTAATGAGTGTTTAGATATGAGTAATATAAGCAGCGGAGGAAAGGAGTAGAAACCACTACTTATTACCAATCACATGGTGCACACATAAAAAGTATCAATTACAAAATTATTTAGCTGTAATTTTATCAAATTTAGCCTGTAACTCTTCTGGTGATTCTACACGATTAGGGTCTGGAATAATGCAATCCACAGGACAAACCATCTGACATTGAGGCTCATCATGATGACCTACGCATTGGGTGCAAAGGTCTGGATTAATCTCATAAATTTCCTCACCTTGAAAAATTGCGTTGTTAGGGCATTCAGGTTCGCACACATCGCAATTAATACATTCTTCGCCAATTAGAAGTGCCATTTGTGTTTCCTTATATAATATTACATTTATTTATTTAACGTATGAAAGCCAATTTTCGTATTTGCTATTGCGACCTTGTACAATATCAAAATAACGAGATTGAATTTCAGCGGTAATATCTCCACGTTCGCCCTTGCCAATAACTCTGCCATCAACTTCGCGAATTGGAGTAACTTCGGCAGCTGTGCCTGTGAAGAAGATTTCATCAGCAATATATAATTCATCACGAGTTAAGCGTTTTTCAACTACTTCCAAGCCCATATCACGTGCAATGGTAATCACGGTATCACGTGTAATACCTTCCAATGCAACGGTTAAATCTGGGGTGTATAGTTTGCCGTTTCTAACCATAAAGATATTTTCGCCAGAACCTTCTGCAACGTATCCTTGTGCGTCAAGCAAAATGGCTTCGTCATAACCTTCGCGTGTAGCTTCGGTGTTTGCCATAATGGAGTTCATATAATTACCATTAGCTTTGGCTTTACACATAGTGATATTCACATGATGACGAGTGAATGTAGAAACTTTGGTACGAATACCTTTTTTCATTCCTTCTTCGCCAAGATAAGCACCCCAAGCCCAAGCGGCAAGGATAACATTAACATCATCTTGCATTGGAGCAACGCCCAATTTGCCAGAACCATAAAACGCCATTGGACGGAAATAGCAAGATTTAAGATTATTAGCTTTAACCACATCAAAATGTGCTTGATTTATTTGTTCATGCGTAAAAGGAATTTTCATACCAACAATTTTGGCAGAATTAAAGAAGCGGCGAGTGTGGTCGTCTCTACGGAAAACCGCAACTCCGTTTGGAGTTTCATAAGCACGTACTCCTTCAAATACGCCCATACCGTAGTGTAATGTGTGAGTTAATACGTGAGTTTGTGCATCACGCCAGTTAACCAATTCACCGTTTTTCCAAATAAAACCATCGCGATCAGACATCGACATTGTTAAAACTCCTTGATATTTAATGATATTTAATATTACTGCGACTTATAAAGATACTGCGTTTAAGCAAAATTTGCGTGAGATTATACTCCAAATTAAGTATATTGAGTTATTTATAGAAACCGATGGAAAGATAATCTTGCAAAACACGTACGAAAATAAAAAAATTAACCTACCATACGGAGTTTTGTTTTTAAAATGGTGTTTTGCAGGAGTTTCTAATAGGAAATTAGAGTTAAATCGGATAGAATCATAGCTTAACAATAAATTACTTATGGAAAGATATAAGATTATGAGAATATTCTACTGGATAATTAAAATCTTAATATTGTGTGTGTTGTTTTTCTTTTCAGTGCAAAACATGCACAGTGTTCAATTTAATATATTTGCCGGATACGGAATCTCTTTGCCGTTAGTAATATTGATGTTAATTTCTCTGACTGTTGGGGCTGTATTAGGGGTGTTTGCCATGTTGGGACGAGTGTTATTTTTGCGTAGTGAAGTTCATTCACTCAAACGTGCCAAGAAAAAAGCAGAGAAAATTGCAGGTAAATTAGAAGAAAGTATTTCTTCCGGAACTTCTGAATAATTAAAGTTTGTATGGATAATTTTTATATTTTTTTATCGTTAGTTTTATTGTTATTGCCAGTATTTTTTGCTTTTGGCTGGTTTGCGGCACGTATTGATTTAAACACATTGATTAAACATGCAAAGTCTGTTCCTGATGGTTTGTACAAAGCAATTGATGCCTTGATTGATAACAAAACATCGATTGCCGCACAAGAACTTAACGAAGTAGTCGAACAAAACAAATTAGACAATTCAAGTAATGTAACTAAATACGAATTGGTATTGAGTTTGGGACGTTTGTATAGACAACGTGGGGAAAATAACAAAGCTATTTTGTTACACCAGCGTCTTTTAAATGAGCCAGATTTAAACAAAGAACAGTTGCATCGTCTGCAATTTGAATTAGGAAAAGATTTTCAAAGTGCAGGTTTAGTAGATAGGGCAGAGCGTGAGTTTGAGCAATTATCTGAAACTACTATGGCAAAAGATGCCAATGAACTCTTGTTATATATCTATCAACAAGACCGTGATTGGCAAAAAGCGATTAATACTGCCGGAAAACTATCACACGATGCTAAAACATACCAATTTGAAATTGCCCAGTTTTATTGTGAATTAGCACAAGCATCTTTGTTTCGTTCCGATGAAAATGCAGCCATTGATTATATTCAATCAGCATTAAACGCAAATCGTAAATGTACGCGTGCCAATATGCTATTAGGAGATGTAGCAGTTAAACAAGGTCGTTTTCAAGATGCGATTGATGCCTACTTAAAAATTGAACAACAAAATCACGAATATTTAGGCATGGTAGGAGAACGTATTTATGATGCTTTTGCATCTTTGGGGCAAGCTAATCAAGGTTTAGATGTATTAATCGGATATATTAAAACATTTCCGCAATTAGATTTATTATCAATTATTTACGATAAATCGCTTGTGCTTTATGGCGAAGAATATGCTATGGAAACATTGCTATCATTAGTGAGAGCTACGCCTAACTTGATTGGTGTTTACCAATTATTAGGAATAAAAATGAGTAATATCAATCCATTGTGGCGTGCAGATACTGATATGATGCGTACGGTTATCGGTCGTCATGTGCAAAAATCGCTGATGTATCGTTGTCGTCAATGTTACTTTAAGTCGCAAGTGTTTTTTTGGCATTGTCCAGCATGTAATCGTTGGGAAACGTTTACTCCAAATAGAATTGAAATTTAATCTTTTAATTTTAATTTGAATAGGGCAGAAAAATGCACCGAGCATTTCAAGATTGGATAGCAAATAGTGCAAGCGGATTGGAATTAACTAATCGCGAGTTAGCATTTTTTGAAGATACAATGCGTTATTTGTATGCACATGATGCGGTGCAATTGGATATGCCAATCTGGCGTATCTTGGATAAGATTCCGTTAAAACGTTCCATGATTGTAGGTGCTGATGGCTGTGATGTTATATGCGATATGTGTTATTTGCCTTTTGCATCAGACAGTATGGATTTAGTTTGCATGCCACACACTTTGGAATTTAGTGAACACCCTCATCATATTTTACGTGAAGTACATCGCATTATTCGTCCTGAAGGTCGTCTTATTCTTACCACTTTAAACCCATATAGTCCATGGTTTTTTTCTTCACTTTGGGGGAATGTCTTACCGTCAAGAAGACAATGTATCCGTCTTAATCGACTTAAAGAATGGTTGGAATTATTAGGATTTGAGATTACTGCAGGGAAATTGATGATTTATACGCCGGCATTACGCCGTCAAAATTGGCTTAATAAAATGCAAATTTTTCACGCAGTTGGAGACCGTTGGTTTCCGCAAACAGCCGTAGTTTATGGTTTATCTGCCATTAAAAGAGTGCACTCATTACGTCCTAATTCCTCGTGGAAAATTGTTCCAGAATACGCAGTTACTCCAACATTTGCATCTGCTAAAATAGCCACTGAAAATAGTCTGCCGGAATGAGTTTGTTAACCATTATTTTCTTATTGAATCGACTATAAACTTTCCGGCAGAGTATAATTAAATAAAAATATAGTCAATTCGTACCAAAATCATACAGCGTTATTTTGCCTTGCTGTATTGTTTATACTGTTTATAAGTCTTGCTGTCTTGTCTGCTTTTAGTATGAATTGACTACATAAACATAAGAGGATAGCAAATGATTTCTACACGATTAGAAATAACACTTAAACGAGCTTATGCGGCTGCACATTTACAAAAATGTGGCATCGTAACAATTGAACATCTTCTGTTGGCTTTAATTGAAGACGAAGATTTGCGTCCATTGTTTATATTATTACGTGTTGATGTAAAAGCACTTACCAATGATTTGCGAGTGATAATTCATGATTTACCGATTGTTGATGAAGAAAATTTGCAAACTAATCCTACCGCTGAATTTCAAGAAATCTTGCGTTATGCGGTATTAATTGCACAAAGTAGAAATCTTCAAATAGCTAATAGTATTGATGTATTAATTGCTATTCTTGATAAAAAAACATCAAA
This sequence comes from Neisseriaceae bacterium, assembly GCA_017553165.1. Classification (GTDB taxonomy): domain Bacteria; phylum Pseudomonadota; class Gammaproteobacteria; order Burkholderiales; family Neisseriaceae; genus RGIG9985. The sequence goes on along the minus strand of JAFZMY010000070.1, from coordinate 5,107 downwards.
ATCGACATCGTTATTAGAAAAATATGGAATTACCATTGATAATGTAAAAAAAGTTATAGCTGATAAAAAAGCAGAGATAAAAAATAATGCAACAAACACTTCAACTAAAAATGAAACAACATCACCATTAGATGTATTAACTAAATGTACCGTAAATTTAACTAAACAAGCACAAGAGAATCGATTAGACCCACTAATAGGTAGAGAAACAGAAATCAAACGCATAATTCAGATTTTATGTCGCCGTCAGAAAAATAACCCACTTTTGGTAGGAGAAGCTGGTGTTGGTAAAACTGCGTTGGTAGAAGGATTAGCTAAACTTATAGTTGATAAAAAAGTACCAGAATTAATTCAATCTGCACAAATTTTTTCTTTGGATATGGCTTCTCTATTAGCAGGAGCAAAATATCGTGGTGATTTTGAAGCAAGAGTAAAATCCGTAATCAATGCACTAACAAATATCCCCAACGCCATTCTTTTTATTGATGAAATTCATACAATTATCGGAGCAGGTAGTTCTAATAATAGCAATGTTGATGCCTCTAATTTATTGAAACCCGCTTTGGCAAAAGGACAATTACGTTGTATAGGTGCAACTACCTATTCAGAATATCGTTCCATTTTCGATAGAGACCATGCCTTAAATCGCCGTTTTCAAAAAATAGATATTGGCGAACCTGATATAATAGCAAGTATTGAAATATTAAAAGGACTGCGTCCATTATTAGAAAAACATCATAATGTTCAATATAAAGATGATGCACTAAATGCTGCAGTAGAACTTTCACAACGACATATGCCGGAACGTTTTTTACCAGATAAAGCAATTGATCTTTTAGATGAAGCAGGGGCGATGCAGCATTTAAATCGCAAGAAAAAAATGCCAGTTATTAGCTATAAAGAAATAGAAAGCATACTATCGCAAATAACACATATTCCAGAAAAAAACATTAGTGCTAATGATAAAACACGTTTATTAAGACTGCCGGAAAGATTAAAAAATAAAATATTTGGACAAGATAAAGCAATTGATACTATTTGTACGGCGGTAAAACTCGTCTATGCAGGATTAAGTCTGCCGGAAAAACCAGTTGGCAGTTTTCTTTTTGCAGGACCAACCGGCGTTGGTAAAACTGAATTGGCACGCAATTTAGCCAATGAGTTGGGTATAGGCTTGATAAGATTTGATATGTCTGAATATATGGAACAGCATTCGGTGGCAAAATTAATCGGTGCTCCACCAGGTTATGTAGGTTTTAATCAAGGCGGAATGCTTACCGATGCGGTTTACAAGCAACCGTATGCGGTACTTTTATTAGATGAATTGGAAAAAGCACACCCTGATGTATTAAATATCCTATTGCAGATTATGGATTATGGAACATTGACCGATAGTAATGGCAGACATTGCGATTTCAAAAATATTATCTTAATTATGACTACCAATGTTGGTGCAGAAGAATCATCTCGTTTATCGATTGGTTTTATGGAAAATAATGAAGATAAAAGCAATATTGCTATTTCACGTGCATTTTCTCCGGAATTTCGCAATCGTTTGGACGCTATTATTTCTTTTTCACCATTGGAAATGGAAAGTATTGTTCGCATTGTTGATAAATTTTTAGATGAACTTAAACAACAATTATTGCAGCAAAATATTAAAGTTACATTTGGTAGTAGCGTTAGAAACTATCTAACTGAACATGGTTTTGATGATAAGATGGGGGCAAGACCAATGAGACGCTTAATCCAAAATGTACTGCGTAGCCAATTAGCAGATGAATTGCTGTTTGGTAAGTTATCGCATGGCGGAAGCGTACGTATCGAATTAGAAGATGATGGTAAAATTAAACTTAATATACGTCGTAAAGTTGTACGCAAAAAAGCTAAATTAACAGTTGCGTGAATATATATAGTCTGCCGGAAAAGTTTTTCCGGCAGACTTAACTGTTATTTGAATTAACGCCTTTTTTGCAAACGTTTTAATTCTTTTAATTGCCTTTCTTGTTGTTTTAATTGCTCTTGCTGTTGGCGTATTAGTTGTTGCTGTTTATACAGTATTGTATAGGTGTTTGCCGACAATAAATTTATCTTGCATTTATTAATTTTGCAGTAGTTTTTATTTATCATTTTTATCGCATTGATTTATAATGATTCATCATTTTTTAGGAGGGCTTTTTTATGTTGAGTGCAGTTGTTGTAGAAGATGAAATTCTTGCATCAGAACGTTTACGCATTTTACTAAATGATTGCAATGTAACCTTGTTAGCAACATTTCAACAAGCAGCTCCTGCTTTGGAATGGTTTAAAAACAAAAATGCAGATATAGTTTTTGTTGATATAAATCTGCCGGAAATGGACGGTCTAACTTTTGTTGAAAAACTTAACCATACCGCTAATGTTATGCCGGCGGTGATTTTCACTACTGCCTACGAAGAACATGCACTCAAAGCATTTGATTTGGCTGCCACCGATTATTTGCTCAAACCGATTAAATTAAGTCGCCTCAAAGACGCAATAATGCGAATTCAATCAAAAAATAAAGATGATTCTAATCATGAAATTGATTATTTTAATATTATCAATCATGACAAAATGTTGCGTATACCTTGGCAAAAGGTTACTTATCTTATGGCTGATCAAAAATCGGTTTGGTTGCATACATACGATGGTCAAGTGTATGAGTTATTGAAGACCTTGATTTATTGGGAAGAAATATTAGGTGATAAAGTTTTACGCATTCATCGTAATACTTTGGTAATGCGTCATGCCCTGCATAGCATTGTACGTTTGAGTAATGATGATGATGATGAAAATGTGCGTTGGGGGGCAAAAATTGCCGATAGTGATGAAATCTTACCAATCAGTCGCCGTCAATTAGCAATTCTGCGGCGTGAAAAAGGTTGATTGGCGTAAATCGTTTTTATGTTTTTTCCGGCAGACTTATATTAAAATTAAAAATATTAAGTCTGCCGGAAAAGTGATTATTAATAATATTTTATTGTTAAAACAATAAGTTATTATAAAATTGGCAATACCAATTTTGCAAAGCAACACTCAAGCAATTTTGTATGCTTTGCGTTATAATGTTGGCTGTTTTTTTGTTGTTTTTTTCAATTATTATGTCATTGACGATTGTCGGTCTAAATCATCAAACAGCACCGGTTAGTATTCGCGAAAAGTTGGCAATTGCATCAGAAGTATTGCCACAAGCTTCGGTGTCTTTGATGAGTGAGCCTCAAATAGATGAAGCATTGATTCTATCTACTTGCAATCGTACCGAAATTTACGCAGTAGGGGATTCTCAAAATATCATTCACTGGATGTCTGTTTTTCATAATATTCCAGAGAGTGAGATTCGCCCTTATCTTTATATTTACAATGATGAAGAAACCGTGCGTCATGCGTTTCGAGTGTCTTGTGGCTTAAATTCAATGGTGTTAGGAGAGCCGCAAATATTAGGACAATTAAAAGATGCGATACGTGTGGCACAAGAATGCGGTACCTTGGATTCAATGTTAAACATGCTGTTTCAGCGAACTTTATCGGTTGCCAAAGATGTAAGAACGCATACCGAAGTTGGCGGACAATCAGTATCTATGGCAACTGCTTCGGTAAAATTAGCAGAGCAAATTTTCCCATCAATCGAAGACTTAAACGTACTATTTATTGGTGCAGGCGAGATGATTGAGCTTATGGCAACTTGTTTTGCTTCACGTAATCCTAAAAATATTGGCATTGCCAATCGTTCTTTGGAACGAGCTGCACGTCTGGCAGAAAAATTAAATTGTGGGGCAGAAGTGTTTTTATTACCAGCACTGCCGGATATTATGTATCGATATGATGTGGTTATTTCTTCTACTGCCAGTCAATTGCCAATTGTAGGCAAAGGTATTGTTGAAACGACTCTTAAAAAACGTCGTAATATGCCGATGTTTATTTTAGATTTAGCTGTGCCACGAGATATAGAGCCACAAGTTTCTGAATTATCAAGTGCTTTTTTATACACCGTTGATGACATGACCGATATTGTTAATATGGGCAAAGAAGCACGTCAAAAAGCAGCTACACAAGCAGAAAAATTGATTGATAAACATGTTGCAGAATATATTCAATGGCAACGTGCTCGTGCTACTGTGCCACTGATACGAAATTTGCGTGATGATGGCGAAAAAGCACGACAATATGTACTTGCCAATGCTATGAAACGGCTTGCACGTGGAGATTCTCCAGAAGATGTGTTAGAACAATTATCGGTTCAGCTTACCAATAAACTACTCCATGCCCCAACCAAAGCTCTTAATCCTTCAACCTCAATAGATGTAGATCTAATTGATGCGGTAACTCGCATTTATCATTTGGATAAAGATAATTAAGATTTTTCCGGCAGATTTTTCCGGCAGATTTTTCCGGCAGATTTTTCCGGCAAACTTAATGAAACCCCTGCAAAACCCTTACTGAAACAAACTATAATCCTGCCGTAGGGTGGGACAACACAACCCACCAAAACGCCGTAGGCGTTAATCCATTGTATTTTAACAACTTTTTATCCAGCCCTATTGGGCGGTTGGTGGGATAGGATACCCACCCTACGGCGTTTCTTTTTCAAAAATTAGGTTTTGCAGGTGTTTCTTAATTTTTTATAGTTTATTTTTTCTCTTTTGACAGAAATAACAAAAATAAATAAAATGCAGCCATTATGAAACTGAATCCGACTACTGAACAATTTATTTTACACTGGGGCGAGATGGGTTCTCGCTGGGGGGTTAATCGCACAATGGCACAGATTCATGCTTTGCTGTTTATTGTGGGTCGCCCGATGAACGCCGAAGAAATTGTAGAAACGCTTGGAGTAGCTCGTTCAAATGTGAGTAACAGTATCAAAGAATTACAAAACTGGCGTTTGGTTAAAACTGTGCCGATTATGGGCGATAGACGTGAGCATTTTGCCACAAGCGATGATGTGTGGGCGTTGTTCAAAATCATTGCCGAAGAACGAATGAAACGCGAATTAGAACCCACTGTGCAGTTTTTGGACAATTTAATTGAAAGCCCTGAATTTGCATTAGAAAACGAAAACGCCCAAAAACGCATAAAAGCCACACGC
>JAFZMY010000069.1 GCA_017553165.1 Neisseriaceae bacterium | reverse complement strand
CCGCCGTCTAAAATGCCGTCAATGTAGTTTGGTGCGGAGTGGCGTTTAATCCATGCGACAATTTCTAACACTTCATCGTCCGATAAAAACGCACCGTGTATGCGTTGTGGATAGGCGGTGCCAGGCGGTAAAAACAGCATATCGCCCTGACCTAATAAGTTTTCCGCACCCATTTGGTCTAAAATGGTGCGACTGTCGATTTTGCTGGAAACTTGGAATGCAATTCGCGTTGGAATATTTGCTTTGATTAAACCTGTGATTACATCAACTGATGGTCTTTGCGTTGCTAAAATCAAATGAATGCCTGCTGCACGTGCTTTTTGAGCTAATCTTGCAATTAGTTCTTCGATTTTTTTTCCGGCAGTCATCATTAAATCAGCAAATTCATCAACTACCACCACAATTGATGGTAATTTTTCCAATGGTTCTGGGTCTTCTGGATTTAATGAAAATGGGTTAGCAATTCTTCTGCCTCGCATAGCCTCATCTTCAATACGTTGATTGTATCCAGCTAAATTACGCACCCCAAGATGACTCATTAGGCGATAGCGTTTTTCCATTTCATTAACGCACCAAGTCAAAGCGTTGGCAGCCAATTTCATATCGGTTACTACTGGTGCTAATAAATGCGGAATACCCTCATAAATGGATAATTCCAACATTTTAGGGTCAATCATAATCAAACGTACTTCTTGGGGACTTGCCTTGAATAAAATAGATAAAATCATGGCATTGACCCCAACCGATTTACCAGAACCAGTTGTACCTGCTACTAATAAATGCGGTGCTTTGGCTAAATCTGTTACTACCGGATTGCCGATAATATCTTGTCCTAATGCCAAAGTTAGTTTGGATTTGGCGTGTGTGAAAATTTCTGTGCCTAATATTTCGGAAAGTCTGATTACTTGTCGTTGTGGATTGGGCAATTCCAAACCCATGCAAGTTTTACCAGGTATAGTTTCTACTATACGAATTGATGCAAATCCTAATGCACGTGCTAAATCTTTTTCTAAATTAATCACTTGATTACCACGTACACCAACATCTGGTTCAATGTCGTAACGTGTAATTACAGGTCCTGCATAAGCATCGATTACTTTAACTTTTACACGAAATTCGGCTAATTTTTCTTCAATTAAAACACCGATTTGATTTAATTCTTCTTTGCTTTGATGGATATTAAAATCTAATTGAGGAGGTATTAATAGGGATAAGGTAGGCAAAGGTGCATCGTATTCATCTTCATGATAATAAGATTGATTAGTCTGCCGGAAAGACTTGGAGACTACAATATCAGAGTTTTGAGGTTGCCAAAATCCTTGATTGTAATAGCTGTTATCTAAAAATTCCTCTTCATCTTCTTCGGCGAAAAGTGTTTTTTTTTGAGCCTCAAACTCATCATCTTCTGCAAAAATATCGGCAAAAGCATCATCAATATTTTGATTTTGATTCATGTGATGATTGCGAGTCATTGCTTCTTGCCAATCTTGTGCGTCCTGCATTGCGTATGCGGCTTCGGCTTGTGCTAATGCTTCTGCCCAAGCGTTTTTCTTATTTTCTTTGGGCAAATCGTGTTCTAACACATTGTATGATGTATCTTGTGTGGCTGCATTGCGTTTTTCTTGTTCTGCTAAATATGCTGCACGCCAACCGCCTAATGGTTTATTAGCAGAATTTTGTTTTGATACATCAATGATTGATGATTTTTGCTGATTGCCAAAATTGTTTCCGGCAGCCTTTTGTAAATTGCGTTTTTCTTTTTCTGCCAAATATGCAGCACGCCAACCCGTCAATTGTTTATTGTCTGAATTTTGGTTTGAGACATCAACTATTGCTGGTTTTTGTTGATTGCCAAAATTGTTTCCGGCAGACTGCATGCTGGCTTTTTTAGCTAAATATGCTTCTCTTAAACTTAAATTACCAAATTGTTTATTAGCAAGATTTTGCTTTGACATATCAACTACTGATGAATTTGGTTGATTGCCAAAACTGTTTGCTAATGAGTGCATATGTTTTTCTTGTTCTGCCATGTACGTATCATGCAGATTGTGATGTTTGAGTTCTTCTGAACCAAATAATCCTACTTGTTGTAACGGTATAGGAGTTTGATGATTGGCATGATTAGGTTGGGAATGAGTCATCGACATTCTTTGATTTAGCATTTTTTCCCATTGAGATTCGGTATTTTGTGCATTTTTTCTGCGAGACAAACTGGGGCGATTACTATGGCGAGCAGGTGCATCGGTATGTTCCAAATTTGCCAATACTTCACTTTGCTGAATAACATCTAATGATGCGGTTCTTTGTGCTTTTAATATATCGCTACGTCTCGCACGTCTTCGTAATAGATTACTGCGTACATCTTCTTCGCTGATGATTTTAACTTTATTGCCACGTGATGCTTTTCTCGATTGTTCTATATGTTGTTTATATTTTTCTTCGACTTCGTCTTCTGGGTATTTAACAGTAGTAGATTCAACTAATGACTGTGCCGATGGACGCACTTTTTGGAAACGTGCTACATCTTTTTCATCGATTATTTCGAGCTGTCCTAATAATGATTCACGTTGTTGGCGTTTTTGTATTGAACGTAAAACCTCATCTTCTGAAATAACCGATAATGATTCATCAGGATTACTTAAATATAATTCACTATGATTATTCGAAGATTTTAGCGAATCATAACGAGGACTAAATGCTGAATGAAAAGACTTTTCATCAGCAGGCGAATTAGGAGTTGTATCTTGAGGTGCATCAGAAAATAACAATTCTTGTACCATGCCATCGTTTTCATCTTTTGTGGAAGTTTCTTCCTCTTCGTCTTCTACCATGGCAAATTCTGAAAGTCTTCTACGTTGATTGAAATAACGTAATTCTCGCATGTAACCTACCACTGGTTTTAATGAAATTCCTGGTTTTTTGAATGTATCTTGTGTGTTTGGTATATCTTGCGTATAAGATGAGTCATCAGAAGATGGTTCATTCTGATGACGTGTTAAATAAATTAATTCTAATTCCCACTCTTTCTTTTTTTCTTCTTGCCAACGAAATACAATAACGATGGCAACCACAAGAATAATCAGCAGGATAAACAAAAACAAACTCATTGTATTATTAAATTGTTAGATATTAGAAGTCTCGCTATTGTAACTCAATTTGGACTTATCTTGATAAAGATAATTTCTAATTTTCCCAGAAAATATTTTATTTAAAGTTTTCAGGCAGACTTTAACATCTTGATAAATATGTAATTTAAATCTACAACGCTATCAAAATTTGTATTTATTTATGGATAAAATGTATAAACACAGACAAGCTATGCCATCATCTGATATATTAATCGAACATTTTAAATAACAGCCAGCAATGGATATATTGATATGCAAAACAATAATGAAACTATGCTACGCGAACATTTTGATTGGACAAGCGATGAAACTATGGAATCATGGTTAAAGGAATATTCATCTACCTTGTCTGAAAACGATAAAAAAATATTAGAAAAAATCCAAAAATTACTATCACAACATATTCCAGAAGATGCCAAAACTCCTGTTGGCGAGCCTTTGCAACGTCATTTATTTAAAACTGCAGAAATGGTGGCACAAATGGATTTGCTTCCAGATTCAGTTTTTGCCACATTATCATCGGCTTTTCCTAATTACCTTCCTAATTGGAAGGAAACTTTAAGCGAGTCTGCCGGAAACACTGTGGTTAATTTAGTCAAAGGTATTGACCAGATTCAAAAATTAACAGAATTTGCCAAAGTCGACAATTTAGGCACACCAGAAGAACGTAATCGTCAAGCCGAAACTATGCGTAAAATGTTGTTAGCCATGGTTTCAGATATTCGTACTGTATTGATTAAATTGGCAATGAGAACACGTACCATGTTGTATTTGGGACGTATTCCTGATAATCCAACTAAACGTGCCATTGCCAAAGAAACTATGGATATTTTTGCACCATTAGCCAATCGTTTGGGGGTGTGGCAATTAAAATGGCAGTTGGAAGATTTAGGCTTTCGCTATCAGAAACCAGATGAATATTTGGAAATTGCCAAAGCATTAAATGAACGTAGAGATGAACGTTTATCATATATTGCAGATTTTTCCGGCAGACTAAAACATGAACTCGAAGCTGTTGGTATGAAATGCGATGTTATGGGAAGACCTAAACATATTTATTCCATCTATCGCAAAATGAAGAAAAAACATCTTGATTTTTCAGGGTTATACGATATTCGTGCTGTGCGAGTTTTAGTGGATTCTGTAACAGAATGTTATACCGCATTGGGGATTATTCATAGTTTATGGCAACCCATACCAGGTGAATTTGACGATTATATTTCTCACCCTAAATCAAATGATTATCGCAGTTTGCATACTGTGGTTGTTGGTCCAGATAACAAGGGTGTGGAAATTCAGATTCGCACCTTTGAAATGCACGAATACGCAGAATTTGGGGTAGCAGCCCACTGGCGTTACAAAGAAGGTGGCAAGGGCGATTCTGCATACGAACAAAAAATCGCTTGGTTACGTCAATTATTAGATTGGCGTGAAAATATGGCAACTTCTGATAAAGACAATATTGCTGCCGCTTTTCAAACTGAATTATTCCAAGACACAATTTATGTTTTAACGCCACAAGGAAAAGTATTAGCACTGCCGGAAGGTTCTACGCCAATTGATTTTGCCTATGGTTTGCACTCTGATATAGGTAATCGCTGTCGCGGTGCCAAAGTAAATGGGCAAATGGTGCCTTTATCCACTCCATTAGAAAATGGTCAGCGAGTAGAAATCATAACTGCCAAAACCGGCAATCCATCACCAGATTGGCTACATCAAGGCTGGGTAAAAAGTAGCAAAGCTATTAGCAAAATTCGTAGTTTTATTCGTTCACAAAATATCGATTCGGTTCGCGAAAACGGTAAAAATCTATTGGATAAAATTATTTCTCGCCAGCCAATTCAGCTAAATATCCAAAAATTATCAGAGCGTTGTGGGTTTAATTCAATAGATGATTTCCATATTGCATTAGGACAAGGCGATGTTAGCACTCATGCCGTAGAAAAAGTTATTGCAGAACTACTTCCGGCAGACAAAAAAGAAGACACGCCAGATAAATTAATCCACAATAGCAAACGCCAACGCCATAGCAAAAACGGTATTATCGTCAATGGAGAAAGTGGATTACTAACCACTTTGGCAAAATGTTGCAAACCAGCACCACCAGATGAAATAGTAGGGTTTGTTACACGAGAAAGAGGAATATCTATTCATCGCAAAGGGTGTACTTCATTTGAACATTTAGCATTATCACACCCAGAAAAAATCATGTCAGCGGTGTGGTCAGAAACACATGCCTTAAACGTATTTCCCATTGATATTGAAATTTATGCCAGAGATAGAAGCGGATTATTACGCGATGTATCAGATATTTTCTCTCGTAATAAAATCAATTTAATCGGAGTTAGAACTCAAACCAAAGAACAAATGGCAACCATGTATTTCACCGTTGAAGTAAAACAAGTAGAAGAATTGCCAAAAGTGTTTGCTAATTTAATGGAGGTTAAAAATATATTAAGCGTTCGCCGTATATAAACTTTCCGGCAGACTGAAACCTTTGCAAAATTAGCATCTCTTTGCACATTTTGTACGTTTGCGTTGCTTTTCAACGACAAGCCTTTCTACTTGTTATGTTTTTGTTTGCTGTGCTACTACAACTTTGAAATCTGCTCACATCTACCAAGTTTTGCAAAGGTTTCATACTATTAATGGGATACCTTGAAAATGTTAATGTTAGAGATACCATTCAAGGTAATTTGATTTATGCAGATGGCAATGCTAATTGGGGAATACCTGGTTTAATTACAGGAGAGAAACCTCTGCAAAACCTAATTTTTGAAAAAGAAACGCCGTAGGGTGGGCTTTCAAGCCCAACCGCCCGATAGGGCGGAATAAAAAGTTGTTAAAATACAATAGATTAACGCCTACGACGTTTTGGTGGACTGGGAAGCCCACCCTACGGCAGGATTAAATTTTTGTTTCAGTAAGGGTTTTGCAGGGGTTTCGGAGAACGATTTGAACTGTATGATAATAATGGCAAATTTATACAATTAGCATTTAGCATGGAAGATAAAAATTAGTACTACTTTACGGTGGTGGTGCATTTTTATTTAATTGTTTGGATAAGTAGTGTTTGCAGGGTAACTATGAAAATTAAAAATCGAGAATCATTGCTATACAAAAACGAAGTTTTTGCGTAGCAATCTTTCAACTACGGAAAACGCAGCTTTTTTAATCGCTTTCAATAGATAAAAAAAACCCTTCTATGTTTCAAGAAGGGAAAAGGAGGATACAGGTTTTTGTTTAAATCAGTTAGCCGCTTTTTCTCCACCAAATGACTCGTAAGCCATTAATGCTTCTGCTGCTGTCATCAAAGATGGTCCGCCACCCATATAGATTGATACTTGAAGCATCTCCATAAATTCTGCACGGGTACAACCCATTTTTGCCAATGCTTTGGCATGGAAAGCTAAACAACCTTGACATCTTGCTGCCACACCGATGGCAATTGCGATTAATTCCTTTTGTTTTGGTGTTAAAGCACTATCGGTTGCTGCTGCTTGTGCCATTTGTCCAAAACCTTTCATGGTATCTGGAATTTCTTTACGAATTTCAGCTAATTTAGCGTTTAATTCAACGGTTAATTCAGGATAATCGTGTTGCATATTTAAATTCCTTATTTTTTACAAGTATTAATTTTGAATAATGGATACAATGGGCAAAAACGGATAAATGCTGTTAATAAAGGTACAACACCAATCCAACCCCACCATGCACCTGGTACAAATATTGCTACTGCAATTAATGCCAAACCAACTACAATTCTGATTATGCGGTCAATTCCGCCAACGTTAGCTTTCATAAAATTTCCTCTTTTACATGTCTGCCGGAAAGTTTTTCCGGCAGTGTTAATAAACTATTTACCGATTATTTAAACTTTATTCCATGGCATTTTCATTAGTAATACAGCCATACCGCAAAAACCGGTTAGTCCCGCAAATAACAAGCCTGCACCAACAAAACCACTCAATAAAAAGAACCATTTTGAAACAAAAAATCCCAATAAAACGCCAATCAAAATTAAACTGCCAGCTGCAATTTGCACTTGACGCATAACATCAAGACTGCATGCGGCATTTTTTTCAATTGGCAGTCCGCATTTTTCCCAAGCATTCATACCTCCTTCTAAAATGTATACATTACTGCAATTGCAGGCACATTTAGATAAAGTCTCGGCGTTGCTTTGGGTACGCATACCGGATAAACATGAGAATATAATTGTTGAATTTGCAGGTATTTTTTCTGCATTCATTTCGCTAACTGGAATGCAAATTGCACCGTCAATATGTTTGCGTACGTATTCGTCTTGCGAACGAATATCGATAATTACTGCACCGGATTTAATTAATTCATCTGCTTGTTTTGCATCAATAGTTTTAATTGCCATTCTGTATCCTATTATTTCAAGGAACAGAAAACCTCTTTGAGAGAAGTCATAATTTGAATTACTTTTTCATCGCTGATTTTGTAATAACACTCTTGTGCATCACGTCTTGATGTTAATAAACCATCTTCACGCATTCTGGTTAAGTGTTGAGATACAGCAGAGTGGGTTAATTTTCCATCGCCGATTTTTTCGCGTAAGTGGTTTACGCACATCTCTTCTTTTTCCATCAATAAACACAAAATTTGTAAGCGATAAACGTTACATAAGTTCTTCAAAAAATCTACTACTACTAACGATTGCTCTTCCAAAGAATGTTTTTCCTGTTCGATTTCCATTAGATGTTCCTAATATAAGAGTTTTCTAAAATTATGTCAAGGGGAAATTAAAAAAAAATTTAAAAATCTCCCCAAATTGTTTGTATGGCTGACAGTGTTGCCAGTCCTGCTGTTTCAGTACGCAAAATGCGTTGTCCCAAGCGAATGGGTAGAAAATTATTTTGTTGGGCTAACTGTTCTTCATTATCTGATAATCCTCCTTCAGCACCGATTAATAAAGTTATGGTTTTAGGAATTTGTTCAATATTACATAAACGCATCGTGCCTTGTGGTGATAGCAAAAGTTTTATATCTGTTGTTGGGGTTTGTGTCAATGCAGTTGTAAGGTTTTGAATTGGAAATATTTTTGGAATAGTATTTCTACCACATTGTTCGCAAGATGCAATTGCTATTTCTTGCCAACGCCGCGTCCGTTTTATTGCTCGCTCTTCTGATAAACGTACATTGGAGTGTTGCGATACTACTGGGTAAATTTGATTTACTCCCAATTCTGTTGCCTTTTGTACAGTAAAATCCATCTTCTCACCGGTGGATATTACTTGAATTAAAGTGATATTCAGCGGTGATTCTGTTTGAGGGCATAGTTTATCGATAATAAAAGCTTGCCATAAATTTTTTCCGGCAGACTTTAATCTTGCTTGATATTCGCAATTCTGACCATTAAATAAGGTGATATAGCTATCATTTTTCAAGCGTAATACTTTTATATGACGAGTAATACTTTCCGGCAGAGTAATGGTTTGACTTACACATATATTATCTGCTAAATAAAAACGAGGCATAATTGTTTATTGGTTGAAATAATCTGTATAAAAGTTCAAATGAGTATTTTAATATGATTTTTATGCTACCGGAATTATCAATTTAATACAAATTTTTAGAGATTTATACTAACTGTGGTAAAATAGCTTCTTTTTAAAAGTTAAGTTTGAGTGTCGTAAAGATACATTTTTATTTACAATAACCCTTTGTAACTATTGTTTTTAGTATATCTGAAACTATTTTGAAAATATTATGATTTCATTAAAACCAACATCTTTTTTAACATTAGCAGATTTTTCTGCCCAAGAAATTGAATACTTGTTGGAGTTGGCAATTCAGCTGAAAAGTGCCAAGCAAAATGGCACGGAAAAACCTCTCTTACAAGGAAAAAATATCGCTCTTATTTTCGAAAAAGATTCAACTCGTACGCGTTGTGCATTTGAAGTTGCCTGTGCCGACCAAGGTGCAAATGCGGTTTATATTGGACCTTCCGGCAGTCAGATTGGACATAAAGAGTCCATGAAAGACACTGCACGCGTATTGGGAAGAATGTTCGATGGCATTGAATATCGTGGTTTTGCCCAAGAATGCGTAGAAATCTTGGCAAAATATTCAGGTGTACCTGTTTTTAATGGTTTAACTAATGAAAGACATCCTACGCAAGCATTGGCAGATTTAATGACTATGCGTGAGCATTCTAATAAACCATTAACTGAAATTTCTTATACATACGTTGGCGATGCACGTTATAACATGGGAAATTCCTTGTTATTATTAGGTGCGATTATGGGCATGGACGTGAGAATAGGTGCACATAAGTCGTTTCAGCCTGATGAAAAATTGGTTGCACAATGTTTGGAATTGGCAAAATCAAGTGGGGCAAGAATAACAATTACCGATGACCCTAATTTAGCCGTTAACAATGCTGATTTTATCTATACCGATGTTTGGGTATCGATGGGAGAAGAAAAAAGTGCTTGGGAAGAAAGAATCAAGTTATTAAAACCTTTCCGTGTAGATAGCGATTTAATGAGAGCATCTGGTAATCCTAATGTGAAATTTATGCACTGTCTGCCGGCATTTCACGACCGTGAAACTACTGTTGGACAATGGATTTATGAAAATTTTGGTTTAGATGGGGTAGAAGTTACCAACGATGTATTTGAAAGTGAAGCGTCTATCGTGTTTGACCAAGCAGAAAATCGTATGCACACGATTAAAGCTGTATTAGTTGCGTTGTTGAGAAAATAATTCATGAATAAGCAAAAAAAACGTTGTGTTGTATTAACAGGTGCTGGCATCAGTGCAGATAGTGGTTTATCTACATTTCGTGGCACAGGTGGTTTATGGGAAGGGTATCGTATTGAAGATGTTGCAACCCCAGAAGGTTTTAGGGCAAATCCACAATTGGTGATTGACTTCTACAATCAACGTCGCTTGCAATTAAAAGAAGTCGAACCCAATCTCGCACATTTATCTTTGGTTAAATTAGAGGAACATTTTATTACTCATATTGTTACCCAAAATGTTGATGATTTACATGAACGTGCTGGCAGTAGCAATATTTTGCATTTGCATGGCGAGTTGAAAAAGTTACGTAGTAGCGTCAATGAAAATTATATTATTGATTTTTACGATGCCCAAGATATAACAATGACAGACCCTGATGGTAATCCAATGCGTCCGCATATTGTATGGTTTGGCGAAGCAGTGCCAGCATTGGATGAGGCTATTCGTTTGGTTCAACAAGCTGATATTGTGTTAATTATCGGTACATCGTTGCAAGTTTATCCAGCAGCAGGTTTGATGAATTTTGCACCAAGACATGCAATTATTCATTTGATAGATTTGCACCCAGTAGAAGTTGCAGGAGTTCATATTACCGCTAAACGTGCAGCAGAAGGTGTGCCAGAAGTTGTTGATAAATTGATTTCGCAATTTGCATAATAATTTATTGTTGTATATATTTTTTCCGGCAGTGTTAATCAATAGACACTGCCGGAAAAGTTTATAGATACCCATGCAAATCCGTCATTTTGAGTTGAGTATAGCGAAACGAAGAATCTCAACTCATTGTTTTATAAAGATTCTTCGCTATCGCTTACGAATGACGAATGATGAAAAAACGAAGTTTTGCATGAGTTTCAAATAGTTGATAAATTCCAACGTGGTTTTACGGTAAATCCGCCTGCTTTATGTGCGGCTTGTAAATGTTGGGCAGCTGCATAGGCTATCATGGCGCCGTTGTCGGTACACCATTCTTGTTTTGGGAAGAATACTTTGGCATTTAATGTTTGCAATTTGGCACGCAGGGCTGTGTTTGCCCCAACTCCGCCAGCTACAATTAATTGTTTTAATCCGGTATGTTTGAGTGCGTCTTTGACTTTGCGATATAAAACATCAACTACTGCATTTTGAAATGCAAGACAAATATCATTGCGGATATTTTCCGGCAGACTGTTGTTGTGTTGTTGTTTTTGTTGATTTACGCAGGTTAAAACAGCAGTTTTTAATCCGGAAAAACTCATTTGAAAATCGCCGGAGTTTATCATAGGACGTGGAAATTCAAATTTTTTATTTTCACCTAAAGTAGCTAATTGTGATAATTTTGCACCACCAGGATATGGTAGTCCTAATAATTTAGCTGTTTTATCAAACGCTTCTCCGGCAGCGTCATCGATGCTTTCGCCTAAAAGCGTGTATTTGCCGACTTCTTCCACAGCCATAATCTGCGTATGTCCGCCAGACACCAATAACGCTAAAAATGGAAAACGAATATCTTTTTCGCTTAAAAATGGAGATAGCAAATGCCCCTCCAAATGGTGAACTTCAATTACTGGAATGTTTAATGAAAATGCCAAAGCATTGGCAAAAGCAGCACCTGTTAGCAAAGCCCCACCTAAACCTGGTCCTTGTGTATAGCCAATTGCATCGATGTCGGTATAGTTTTTATTGGCATTGTTTAAGCAGTGTTTGGTAAGTGGTAATAATCTGCGAATATGGTCGCGAGATGCAAGTTCTGGTACAACTCCGCCGTATTCAGCGTGCATTGCCATTTGAGTGTGAAGGGCATGTGCTATAAGAGTATTACTATTGCTATCGAATAGTGCAACTCCAGTTTCATCACAAGAAGATTCTATTCCAAGTACTAACATATTGTTTTAATTTAATTAATTATTTTCCGGCAGACTTTGTGTTTTTATGTATATAGTCTGCCGGAAATGTTGATTAGCTATAATTTAATCACCAGCTGTAAATGTTTGTTTGGGCATAAATGATAAATCCATAATGTATTGTTCTGGATTATCAGGATTAACGCGTACTTTAACAGTTTTTTGAGTTAAATAGGGAGTTGGATCTACTTTTAATGGAGCACTAACAAATTTTACTGTTTTCCCGGTGCGTGGGTTTTGCCAAGTAGCTTGAATTTCGTAGTTTTCGTAATATTTGCTATCTTTGCTATTGTATTTGTGAGACCAATGGCGGACGTTTTCAACTTTGGCAATTACTTCCTCTCCTTTTTTCAAGGCTTCTTGGGTGTTGAAATAAGATGGAAGTATCAATATAAAAAATATTCCTGCCCAAAATATCACAGCCAACCATGTAAACATGTTGGAGTGAGTGATAGCAAGAACTAATATTCCTACTAAAAATATGGCAGAGATGATAACTGCGGTAATTGGCATAATCTAATTCTTTCTTTGTAAATGCTATTGTATTTTACATGATACGACATTGATTACAAATTTAGCTGTTCTTGTGGTCATCATAATATGAAATGTATTAGATACTCGATTTTTATTTTTTATAGTTATTGAGCAGATATTATTGGTCTTTATTCAAAACTATTGAAAATTGAAATTACCTTGTGCAATTTGTTGATATGAATTTGTTAATAGAGACTCCTGCAAAACTGGCATCTGTGGCACATTTCGTACGTTTACGTTGTTATAAATGATAGCCTTTCTACTTGTTATGTCTTTGATTTGAAGTGCTACTACGCCTTGAACTGTACTCACATCTACCAGTTTTGCAGGAGTCTCTAATAATGAATTTTCATAACGCAAATGACCAACATATTGAAGAGCGATATTGGGGACAAATGAAGAAACATCATCATCTCGCATATGTAAAATATCAGCAGGGCTAATCCATTCTGGATTATGTTTACTCAATGGTAATCCTGCATATTTATATCCTTCCATTACAAATTGTGAACAGAAATATTGTTGCGATTTTGAAATTTTAATTGGTGAAATTTCTATTAGAGCCATAGTGTTCAAGCATAAATGTCGAGTATGGCGTGGTATAACAGGAAGCTCGCATACTTTGCGAGTAATCGTGTATGGAAATTGTTTGACAATCCCAAAATGATTGTATGATTTATCCAAATGTTTATACGCAAATTCTCTTAATAAATTAGCATGTGAAGAGGTTAATTGTGGGTGGCGATAAACAGCTAAAATCGAACTATCTTTAATACTATCGTTAATAGAAATAATGCGTACGCCACTGCCAACCGCTTCGGCAACTTGATTATTGCCAATATAAATAAATGTATGACTAACAGGTGAAGCACTTAAATATCTAATAGATTTTGAAATAATGCCACGATTTGCTGAAAATAAAATATCGCCAGCGTTCAGACTATTTGTATCGATATTGATTAAACCTGTTTGTGAAAAGGTGTGATTGTTTTGAACGTTTAACCTATATTTTTTTTCGCCGTTTTCATCGCTTGTTTTTTGCCATTGTGTTGCACAAGCAGTTAACAATAAAGTTAAAAAACATAAATATAAATAACGCATAAATACCTTATATGTTTGAAACCTTTGCAAAACTCGAATTTATTACTTAATCATTTGTAAAAGCGTATGTGTTCCACAAAGTTAAGATTAACGAGTTTTGCAATGGTTTAAGTCTGCCGGAAAGATTGGAAATGTTGATTGTATACAATTAAATTATTCAAAAATCCCAATATCTAAACAGGTAATATCTCCACAATAAATAGTAGCATTCGGCATTACATGAGCTGGTTTCAACGCTCCCAAAGCATAGGTGATTTGAGCTCTAAAAGTGTCAGGTTGAGCTTCACCCGTATCGCAATTTAAGCCTGATGGCACGTCTAATGCTAAACGAATTGCTGTGATTTTATTTATTTTGTGAAATAACTTGGCAACATTTAGAGGTAATTCTCCCTTAAAACCAGTACCAAATACAGCATCAACAAAAAAATCGTAATCAGCAAGGTTTACTTGTTCTGGTTTTAAGATGCGAATTGTTTGAGGTAGTTTATTTAGATTTTCTAAACTTAAATCGCTTAACTCTTTATCCAACATAAAAACCACATCAGATGGCAAGCCGTATTGGGATAAAATGCGAGCCATTACCAAAGCATCTCCGGCATTATTGCCGCTGCCGCAAATCATTAATCCTTGTTGGAGTGTTGGTAATTCTCGCATAATTTCAAAAGCCGCACTTTGACCGGCATTTTCCATTAATTGATTTAATGAAATTCCACGTTTTACTGCTTCTTGTTCGGCTTTACGCATTTGAAATGCTGTGTAAGTTATTTGTCTTATCATTGGTTCTACCATTTCATAATTAGATTAATATATAGTAGGGCTGTAAGTGCCGTGAAAACCCTACATAAAAATTAGTGCTAACGATGAGATAAGCACCTTCCTCTTGATTTATATCATTGCAGCGTGCAGTACCAATTACATTGTGATACAGCACGCAATAGCATGCCACGTGCACTTTTTGTTATGTATGTGAAATAGATTTAATACGCCTTTAATTATAACAACTACGCAGGAAATACAATAAATACTAATTAAAATTTTTTAACGTTTGATAATATCAGGCAATTGTTTATACTATTCATCAAAAAGTTATTTGTAACAATATGTTCTTAAATTAAAATTTGATA
The DNA here is from genome assembly GCA_017553165.1 of Neisseriaceae bacterium. Classification (GTDB taxonomy): domain Bacteria; phylum Pseudomonadota; class Gammaproteobacteria; order Burkholderiales; family Neisseriaceae; genus RGIG9985. Next base: position 4,746 of record JAFZMY010000069.1, on the reverse strand, counting down.
ATATTTGTGGTTGATAAAAAATTTTCCGGCAGACTATTTTTTGAATATATATAGTCTGCCGGAAAATATTAAGTTTATGAATTAACTGCGATAATCAGCATTAATAGATACGTAATCATGCGATAAATCACAAGTGTAAATATTTGTCTTTGCAGAACCACGTTGTAATTCAACTCGTATTGTGATTTCTTCTTTTTTCATAACTCTTGCACCGTCTTCTTCTTTATAAAGTTCGGCACGTCCGCCATTTTCGGCAACCAATACATTATCCAAGAACATGGCTACTTTGTCGGTATCAAGGTCTTCTATGCCAGAGTTGCCAATGGCACATAAAAGTCTTCCTAAATTAGCATCAGATGCAAAAAATGCTGTTTTTACTAATGGAGAATGAGCAATGGTATAGCCAACTTTGCGTGCTTCCTCAATTGTTTTAGCACCGTTGATTTGAATGGTGATAAATTTAGTTGCACCTTCACCATCACGCACAATTGATGTTGCTAATTCTAATGCGACTTCGAATAGGGCGTTTTTAACAGCAATTGCGTTATCACTGTTGTCATTGTTTATTTCCGGCAGACTTGATTTGCCTGTGGCAATGATAATAAAACTATCATTGGTACTGGTATCACCATCAACAGTTATACAGTTGAAGCTTTTATCTGCGATTTCTTTTACCCAACGTGATAGAGTTTCAGAGTCGATTGCAGCATCAGTGGCAATAAAAGATAACATGGTTGCCATATTAGGACGAATCATGCCAGCACCTTTGGCAATGCCAGTTACGGATACTTTTTTGCCATCAATGGTTATTTGACGTGTTGCAGCTTTGGGAACAGTGTCGGTTGTCATAATGGAAGATGCGGCAACGTCCCAGTGCACTGGTTTTACTTTGGAAAGAGCAGATATGATTTTTGATGTTGGCAATGGTTCTAAAATCACACCAGTTGAAAATGGAAGCACTTGGTTGGTATCACAGCCGACTTGTTGGGCAACTGCGGTACAAATGTTTTTGGCATCGTCCAAACCATGTTGTCCAGTACCAGCGTTGGCATTACCAGTATTGATAACTATGGCACGTATACCTTTTTTTGCTTGTAAATGTTCTTTACATACATGCACTGGTGCTGCACAAAAGCGATTACGAGTGAATACGCCTGCAACTTGTGCTGATGGTGCTAATACCATTAAGGTTAAGTCATTTTTATTTTCATATTTGACACCAGCTTGACCTACATAAATTTGAATACCATCAATTATTGGAAGTTCTTTGGCACTTTTTGCGGTTAGATTAACTGCCATACAATCGCCCTTTTTAAAGAGTAAAAAATCCCATAAATGATATATGTAATTGCCTTGTAAAACAATATCTATACACAATTTGTATTGTTTGTTAAGAAATTTATGCAAAATTTACGTTTTTCATTGTCTGAAACTCCTGCAAAACCCGTCATTCTAAATTTTTCGAAGAAAAATGAAAAATCTAATTACTTGTTTAATAAATAGATTTTTCGCTTCGCTCAAGATGATGAATGGTAAAAACAAGGGTTTGCAGGAGTTTCTGTATGTTATTTTTTAGTTATGCGAATAATCTAATTTTGTAAGATTAAGTTAAACAAAAAAATCCCATAAGGGATTTTCTTTGTTTTATATATGAAATCAGCGTTTTTTTCCGGCAGACTTTTGTTTGTTAGCAGGTTTCGTAGCTGTTTTTGTTTTTCCGGCAGACTTCTGTTTATTAGTAGGTTTAGCCGTGGTTTTGGTTTTTCCGGCAGACTTTTGTTTTTGAGTGGTTTTTTTGTTTGTTTTAGCTATAATTGCTTTGCCGTTTTGGGTTTTGGATTTTTTAGTAGCATTGCCAGCTGTTGCTTTGACTGTTGTTTTAACTTTTAAGGTTTGTCCTGCCTTGACTGTGTTTGAACGTAAGCCATTGGCTTTCTTTAATTCAGCAACTGTCATGCCATATTTTTTTGCAATGGCATTTAATGTCATACCTTTGCCGACTTTGATGGTAGAAGTTGTGGTGCGTGTTTTTTTATTTTGAGTGTAATTGTCGGTAATTCCTGCAATAAAATCTGGTTCTTCCCATTCTTCGTTTTCTTGTATGGAAGATAACATTGGGTCAAATTGTACTAATAATACACTGCCGGAAGGAATGCGAGATGAGCGTAAGTTATTTACTTTTTTCAACTCTTCTACATTCATATCGTGTTGGGCAGCAATATCTGCTACGTTTTGTTCTCCACTTACAACAAATGGCTTCCATGATAATAATTCACGCGAATCTGCTTGTTTTAGGTTTTCATAGAAAGTTTCTACAGAAGTTTTTGGAAGTAATAATTTACGTCCGCTTTGTGGTACCCATACTGGAACGCGATAACCTGGATTTAATTGTAATACTTCTTCTTCGGAAATTTCTGCTAAACGAGCAATGGCTTTTAAGTCAATTGGTTGATCAAGTTTAACACTTTCAAAATATGGACGATTGTCAATATCGCCTAATTCCACATCAAATGCGGTTGGATTATTTACTAAATTGCGTACGGCTAATAGTTTGGGTACATATTCACGAGTTTCTCGTGGAAGTTCTAAATATTCGAAAGAAGTTGGTAATCCTTTGCTTCGTGCTTTGTTTTGTGCTCGTTCAACACAATTTTCACCGCAATTGTAAGCTGCTAATGCTAATGCCCAATCGCCAAACAAACCGTGTAAATATTCTAAATATTCCAATGCTGCATCGGTTGAAGCATAAACATCATTGCGACCGTCGTACCAATTGTTTTGGGTTAAACCGTATTGTTTACCGGTTTTTGGCATGAATTGCCATAACCCCATTGCTCCTGCGTGAGATTTAGCTTTAATTACAAAAGCACTTTCGATAAATGGTAAAAGTGCGATTTCGCCAGGCATTCGTCTTTTTTCTACTTCGTTGAGAATGTGGTATATGTAAGGAGAGCTACGCATTGCAATGCGTCCAAAATATTCTGGGTGATTTGCATAGTATTCTTCGAATTTTTGTACAATATCAGAAGATACTTCTGTCATCTTGAATTGACGACGCATTTTTGTCCATAAGTTTAGTTCTTCCGCAACGCTTTTTTCTGTGATTAAAGTCTCTCTAATCGGAGATTGGTTCAATAAAAGTACGTATTCTGTCAAAATTGAATCTACTGATTGTTCTTCTGGTGCAGCGTTGGCTATTAGTGGTAATGTGCATAGTGTGGTAGTAACAATGCGTTTAATAGGAAAAAATGCCGACTTCATGGTTTCTCGTAATTCAAATTAAAAACGTTCCATAATAATTTTTTATTGTTAAGCTGTCAACTTTAATTGTTTTTACAATTGTATGATTTATATCGATATTTATTAAAACAAGTCTGCCGGAAATTATTTTTATTGTATTTTTCCGGCAGACTTGCAATTTATATACAAGCTAAAACTGACATATCTAAATTGTTTGAGTTAGCTTAAATTAAAAAAAATTACTTTTTATTATAAGTGTGTAGTAATATTATCAACTTTTTCAAAATTGGCATATTTTGCCTTAAATATATATTTTTATTAGATTATAGGATTTAAAACAAAATGAACACCGCAGAACTTCGCCGTAAATTTTTGAAATTTTTTGAAAGCAAGGGGCATACGATTGTTGCGTCATCTTCGCTCGTGCCGCCGCAGGACGATAAGACGCTGTTATTTACTAACGCTGGTATGAACCAGTTTAAAGATGTGTTTTTGGGCTTTGACAAACGCCCTTACACTCGTGCGACTTCGGCTCAAAAGTGTGTGCGAGCAGGCGGTAAGCATAATGATTTGGAAAATGTGGGCTACACCGCACGGCATCATACTTTTTTTGAAATGTTAGGTAATTTTTCTTTTGGCGATTATTTTAAACGCGATGCGATTCATTTTGCGTGGGAATTTCTCACTTCGCCCGAATGGTTGAATTTGCCCAAAGAAAAATTGTTGGCAACGGTTTATGCGGAAGATGATGAAGCGTATTCGGTTTGGCGTAATGAAATCGGGCTGCCTGAAAACAAGGTGATTCGCATAGGTGATAATAAGGGTGCGAAATATGCGTCCGATAATTTTTGGCAAATGGGCGATACAGGACCTTGCGGTCCTTGTTCGGAAGTGTTTTATGATCATGGCGAAGAAATTTGGGGCGGCGTGCCAGGTTCTCCTGACGAAGACGGCGATCGTTTTATTGAAATTTGGAACTGCGTGTTTATGCAGTTTAATCGTGATGAAAACGGCGTGATGAACCCTTTGCCCAAGCCCTCTGTGGATACAGGTATGGGCTTGGAACGCATTGCGGCGGTAATGCAGGGCGTGCATAGCAATTATGAAATTGATTTAATGGATAATTTAATCCGTGCTGCCGCTCGTGAAACAGGCGTTGCCTATTCGCAAGATGTGCCGTCTTTAAAAGTGATTGCAGACCACATTCGTGCGTGTGCGTTTTTGGTTGCGGACGGCGTTTTGCCGTCTAATGAGGGCAGGGGCTATGTTTTACGCCGCATTATTCGCCGTGCGGTGCGGCACGGCTATAAATTGGGGCAGAAACAAGCGTTTTTCCACAAACTTGTGCCTGATTTAGTCAAAGAAATGGGCGAAGCCTACCCAGAAATTAAGCAAAAACAAGCATTTGTGGCAGATGTTTTAAAACAAGAAGAAACGCGTTTTGCCAATACGCTTGAATTTGGTATGAAATTATTAGAAGACGCGTTAAGTGGCGGCAAGCAAGTT
>JAFZMY010000068.1 GCA_017553165.1 Neisseriaceae bacterium | reverse complement strand
CCCACAAGGCAGATTAAGCGTATTCGACCGCCTGCCGCAAGTTTCAGGCAGCCTGTGGGTTGCTATCGGCAGATTAGATATTAACACCGCAGGCTTGCTGATTTTCACCACATCAGGCGAATTAGCCAACCGCTTTGCTCACCCATCTTACGCCATAGACCGCGAATATCGTGTTAAAGTCAATGGCGAATTAACGCCAGAGCAAATCAAGCAATTAACCACAAACGGTATTCAATTAGAAGACGGTGTTGCGAAAGCCGCACGCCTGATTGAATACGAAAATGACGGCAAAAACCGCCGCTACGACATTGTGGTGCAAGAGGGCAGAAACCGCGAAGTCCGCCGCATTTTTGAGCATTTTGGCTTAACCGTTACAAAATTAACACGCATACGCTTTGGCGTAATCGGCATTCCACCACGCTTAAAAAGGGGGCAGTTTTACGAACTCAACGAAGTGGAAACGGCGTTTGTGATGAAAGAAATGGGTTTAGAAGTGCCGAAAATGAAACGGAAGGGCAGAAGGCGATAAACATAAGTCTGCCGGAAAATATATTAAAAGTTTTCCGGCAGACTATTTCAAATCAAATATAGAAAATGAGCATTGTTTAAGAAACTCTTGCAAAAAAGTCTCTTAAAATAAATTTCGCGTAGAATTTTTTAATTGCTGCACAATAAAATCAGTTGAACGTTTAGGATTTTTATCGAAAAAATCACTATTGCTTAATATAAACATTTCTTCATTAGTTGGCACAATTGCTAAAATCTTTCCGGCAGTCTCTTGATTAGTAGTATGCCAAGACTTAATAAATTGCTGTTTACTCATAGTAATATGCCCTAAATTAGGATCTGCTAAACGCACTGTTTTATCATCAATTCCAGTTAAAACCGAAAAATGACTATTTTTACGGTAATTAAGATAAACAATCACAGGAATTTTAATTGTTGTTAAATCATCGTAGGATAGGGCAAAACCTTTGGCAATAAATCCCATTTGAGGCAAAATAACCTGCATATCATAAAATGAAGCTGCCATTTCTTTTTTATTCATAGCAATTAAAATTTCTTGTTCACTAATATTAAGACCATAAAAATTATTTAACAAAGTAGCCAAAGAAGCAGCACCACAAGAAAAATCAAAATCTTGCTTAACAACCCCCCAATCTCTTTGAGTTTTCCAACTATTAACTTTAACTTTATTAGAGAAAATAGGATTATCATATCCAAATGGTTCAGATAATCCTACTGCCGGAATAAAAAATAAAATAAATAATAATAATCTCAAAATAATCACACCATTAAAAGCTATAAACCAAACCTAAATTTAATTCAGCACGACTATTGCCAGATAACTTAAAACGTGCCGAAGCATTAATAGCAGTTTTATCATTCACACCAAAACCAATTCCAAATTTAGCATAAGTTGAAGTATTACGTGATGATAATTTACTATCATTTAACCTTTCCGGCAGACTATTAATCCATTGAACACCACCAGTAAAACTAACTCTATCATTAGCAGCAAAAGAAACCGATGGATTTAACATAAAATAATTACCAGCTTTATAATCACCCATTGCAGTTTTTCTTTTAAAATTAGCACCCAAAGATGCTGTTAATGATAAAACTACAGGGTCAATAGCTTTATAAGTTGTTGCACCAATTACCCAAGATTTAGCTGATGAAGATTTATTTAAAACACGGTCATACGCTTGTCCTTCAATAAATCCAATTAAAGCAGGATTATTACCATCTTCCCAAAAAGTATGACTTAAACCAATAGTAGCATCAGATAAATAATTTTGATTAGATTTTTCACTATTTAGCCCATCAAAATTACGTTCACTATTCCATAAATAAGATAAATTACCATAAATATCAGTTTTACCAGTTAAACCATAACGCAATCCAAGATTACCCAATAGCATATCATTATTACTATTAGTTTGTGAAAAAACAGTTGGTATTGCTACCAATGAATGATTGGTTGTTTCAATATAAACAGGTTGTGAAACTGAATTATTTTGTTGCTCACTATTAGCATAAGTTAGATTAGCTTCTAATTTAAACTTACCCTTATCAGTATACAATTCTTCTAAACTTAAAGGTAAGTCTGCCCATAAATTAGCAGAACATAATATGGTAAAAGCAAATAAAAAACGTTTATTCATATATTTTCCTTATAAATTTTCATTAAGATTCAAAAGCATTATCTGCAACTTTAAAAATAGGATTTTCCCAATCCAATGGAAAACCACTGTCAACAAATGCTTTTTCTATTTCTTCTCTAAATTGCTGACAATGTGGATACGATAAATCAAAATCATCATATGCTTGCAAATTACATTTTTTAGCTATTTTGTCTAATTTTTCAGAAGCATGTACCTGTACTATATCCCAAAAATAAATATTCAATTTTGAATTTTCATCTAATAAACCATATGATAAGTAGTTAAAAAATTCTTCTATATTATTAATCTTCAAAAATTGATTTAACTCTTCTTCATTATGGTCAATACATAATATATTTGATTTTATACAATGATACAAAAAATTAACAAACATTTGTAATCGAGTTCTATTTTCTGATCTACTAATTTGTTTATTTTCACCAGAAAACCAACATCTCATAGAAAAATCATCTTCCATACACCACAAAAGTTGATCTAATAATTCTGAATAATATTGTTTATAGAAAAAACTCATCACTTTACCTTTATTTATTAATTTTTTTAACAACACCTTGAGTATTTAAAAATCAAGATGTTGTCTTATTAATATTACTTTTATGATAATACTATTTTCTGGGGAATTTAAGTTTTAACGTCTTGTCACCATTTATAGCTCTCATTTGTGCATTATTAATTTCCACGGTTGCTGTTGTAGATGCTGTTCTATTGCTTGCAGCACCAGCATGGCGAAAATTAATAAATCCACCATTACCTAATGAATAACGTGTAAAAATTTCACCATTTTTCATAGGTATTTGTTCGGCTTTCACAAGACCGCTATTTAATTTCCCATATTTTTGAACAAAATCATTTGCAGTAGCATTAGGATTACGTGTAGCAGGCATTTCTCTTGGAGAACCCAATTTACCATTTTTAGTAACACCTACTAACTCACCTTGATTTAATTTTTTTACTGCTTGTTGATTGTAAACACTATTAGGTGCTTTCTTGCTTAAATCAACAACATTTTTCGATTGGGTTAATGTGTTGAGTTTGGAGGTTTTTGTGGTATTTATTGTGGTTGTAACCTTTTTCGTGTCATTTACAGTATTTACTGTATTTGCAACCTTTTTAGTATTATTTGCCGCATTTTTTGCCTTTTGAGCATTATTAACCACCTTACCAACTGTTGCTGCTTTTTTAACAGCACCAACTGCACCACCACCCGGTATTGCATTAGTTAAAAGTTCACTGCCTCCTGCTTTTGCGACTTCCTTAACGCTTGCAGGTTCTCCGGTTTTAGCATAGTTTTCGCCATGCTTTATCCACATTCCAAAGGCAATTGCACCCAATCCAATAGCAATAAGCGGTAAAAACTCGCCCTCTGTTTCCTGCATT
>JAFZMY010000067.1 GCA_017553165.1 Neisseriaceae bacterium | reverse complement strand
TTTGGCAAAAAACACAGCGATTGAATACGAGGGCTGGCATATTAACATTGTGGATACGCCAGGACACGCCGATTTTGGCGGTGAAGTGGAACGCGTTTTGGGTATGGTTGATTGCGTTTTGCTGCTTGTTGATGCACAAGAGGGCCCTATGCCGCAAACTCGATTTGTAACCAAAAAGGCTTTGGCTTTGGGTTTGAAGCCGATTGTGGTGATTAACAAAATCGATAGACCAGGTGCTCGTCCGTCTTGGGTGATTGACCAAACCTTTGAATTATTTGATAAACTCAACGCAACCGATGAACAATTAGATTTTCCGATTGTGTATGCGTCTGGCTTAAACGGCTTTGCTAAATTGAACGAAACGGACGAATCAAACGATATGCGTCCGTTGTTTGAAACCATTTTAAAATACACGCCAGACCCTGCGGGCAGTCCTGACGCTCCGTTGCAGTTGCAAATTTCGCAGTTAGATTATTCTTCTTACACTGGGCGATTGGGCATTGGGCGTATTCTCAACGGCAAAATCAAGGCTGGACAAACGGTTGCGGTGATGAATGAAGACAAACAAGTGGCACAAGGACGCATTAACCAGTTATTGGGTTTCAAAGGCTTGGAACGCGTGCCGTTGGACGAAGCCGCATCAGGCGATATTGTCATCATTTCAGGTTTGGAAGACATTGGCATTGGCGTTACCGTGTGCGATAAAGACAATCCGCAGGGCTTGCCTATGCTCACCGTTGATGAGCCTACGCTGACAATGGATTTTATGGTCAATACTTCGCCATTGGCAGGCACGGAAGGCAAGTTTGTAACCAGCCGTCAAATTCGCGAACGCTTGGATAAAGAATTGCTCACCAATGTGGCTTTGCGTGTGGAAGATACGGCAGACGCTGATGTATTCCGTGTTTCAGGCAGGGGTGAATTGCATTTGACCATTCTGTTAGAAAATATGCGGCGTGAGGGCTATGAACTCGCAGTCGGCAAACCGCGTGTTTTATATAAAGAAATAGACGGTGTGAAGTGCGAACCGTATGAAAACCTAACCGTTGATGTGGAAGACAATACACAAGGTGCGGTAATGGAAGAATTGGGCAGACGGCGTGGCGAATTGGTGAATATGGAAAGCGATGGCAACGGCAGAACCCGTTTGGAATACAAAATCCCTGCACGGGGCTTGATTGGCTTTCAAAACGACTTTCTCACCATGACACGCGGCTCTGGCTTGATGAGCCATGTGTTTGACGAATACGCACCAGTGAAACCTGACCTACCAGGCAGACGCAACGGCGTTTTGGTGTCGCAAGAACAAGGCGAAGCGGTTGCCTATGCTTTGTGGAACTTGGAAGACAGGGGCAGAATGTTTGTGTCCCCTGGCGAAAAAATCTACGAAGGTATGATAGTCGGCATTCACAGCCGTGAAAACGACTTGGTTGTGAATCCTTTGAAAGGCAAAAAACTCACGAATGTGCGTGCCGCAGGCAAAGACGAAGCCGTAACACTCACACCGCCAGTACAACTGACATTAGAAAGTGCGGTTGAATTTATTGACGATGACGAATTAGTGGAAATCACCCCACAAACCATTCGCTTACGCAAACGCTATTTAACCGAATTAGAACGCAGACGCAATTTGCGGAAAGAAGATTAAATCTGCACCTAACATCTCGCTAAAAGAAGCATTATTCTAAATATGCGTTAGCTTAAAATTTAAGTCTGCCGGAAAACTTTTAATATCTTTCCGGCAGACTTAATTTTATAAAATCAGTTAATTATCAAGACTCCTGCAAAACAATTCATTCTGAATTTTTCGAAGAGAAATGAAGAATCTAATTACTTGTTTAATAAATAGATTTTTAGATTTGCTCACAATTACGAATACTAAAAAGAATGGTTTTGCAGGAGTATCTATCTTTCAAATAGTCAAATAGTGTAAAGAACGTTAGGAATTTCTACACTTAAAAACTAATTTTTGAAAAATAAACTACGTAGGCATAGCTCTTATCCACCAAACGTAAAATCATTAAAATTCCAAGAATTAAACCTTGTGATGTTTGGTGGGTAAGGAAGACACGCTCCGGCAAGATTGAAACCTTTGCAAAATTAGCATCTCTTTGCACATTTCGTACGTTTGCGTTGCTTTTCAACGACAAGCCTTTCTACTTGTTATCTCTTCGTTTGCTGTGCTACTACAACTTTGAAATCTGCTCACATCTACTAATTTTGCAAAGGTTTCAGATTATAGTTTATTTCAGTAGGAGGGAAGGAGTTTCTAAAAGTGTTATGAATTTTCCGGCAGACTTTTTTGTGTTTATTTTCAATTGATTATGTATTGCAAATATTGGATATATAAATTATTTAGAAATTTTTTATAAAAAATTAGCATTTTGTCTTGACAAAGAAGAAATTTATAAATATACTCTACGTTTCCTTTCATAAAGTTTATCATTCAGGTAGGGGTCGTTAGCTCAGCCGGTAGAGCAGCGGACTTTTAATCCGTTGGTCGAGCGTTCGAATCGCTCACGACCCACCAGTTTTTTATAGCACAATCTTGCGATTGTGCTATTTTTTATTTTTCAAATTTTTTCTCAAACTATCCTCAAACTATCTTAAATATAAAATCAATAAAAAATACATAAAACTTGTGCAAGTTAGCAATTGCACTTGGCTATGTTTATCAGGATAATTGACAGGTTTAGATAGTCTGAAATCTTTGCCAAACTGGCATCTGTGGCATATTTCTTCGTTATGTGTTGCTCGCAAAATTCGCCTAACTACTTGTTATGTCTTCGTTTTGTTGTGCTACTATAACTTTGAACTATGCTCACATCTACCAGTTTTGCAAAGTTTTCAGTCTGCCGGAAACATTGTTTTCCGGCAGACTTAACTATACAAAATTAATACATTGAGTTAATCAGAAAACGTTTTGAAGGAGCAGGTTTTGTCCATCAATTTTATGCAGTTGGTAATGAACGGTTTGGTCGTAGGTTGTATTTACGGTCTTATCGCTTTGGGCTATACCATGGTGTATGGCATTATGGGGTTGATTAATTTCGCACATGGGGAAGTGGTGATGATTGGTGCGATGATTACCATCTCTATTCTTAATGCTTTTATTGCTGCAGGTATAGACCTAAACGGTATCGTATTAGTCTTATTAGCACTAATGTGTGCTACGCCGATTTGTATGGCATTGGGTTATTCCATTGAATTATGTGCGTATCGACCTTTGCGTAATGCACCACGTTTAGCCCCACTGATTACGGCAATTGGTATGTCGATTGTCTTACAACAAGTTGCGGCAATCATTTGGGGGACACGGATTATTCCTTTCCCAACTATAATTGACCACAGTCCTATTTATTTTCTTGGAGCAATCACCAATAAAGTACAAATTATGGTGATTACTATCTGCTTTATTTTGATGGCTGCACTGTTATTGATGATTAACAAAACACGCTTGGGACGTGCCATGCGTGCCACCAGTGAAAAACCAGATATTGCACGCTTAATGGGCGTTAATATCAATCGGATTATCTCAATTACCTTTATGTTAGGTTCTGGTTTAGGTGCGGTAGCAGGGGTGATGATGGCTGCTAACTACGGACAAATTAGCTATACATCTGGTTTTTTAATTGGCTTAAAAGCGTTTTGTGCTGCGGTATTAGGTGGAATTGGCAATATTAGCGGTGCAGTTTTAGGGGGAATATTGATGGGTATTTCTGAATCATTATTCACCGGTTTAGTAGGTTCGCAATGGCAAGATGTATTTTCGTTTGCGGTTTTAATTATTGTTTTAATCTTCCGTCCTAATGGTTTATTGGGCGAAAAGCAAAGCGATCGTGCATAAAGGAGAAACAAACATGAAAGCTCGTTTTTTCCTTGATAAATTATTGCTAAATCTTGTTGTTGCTGCTTTGCTATTGGTTTTACCGTTTATTGTGGGTCATTACTTTGGCAATGCGTGGATGCGTACTACTAATTTTGCCTTGCTGTATGTTTTATTAGCAATTGGTTTAAATATGGTGGTAGGTTTTGCAGGGCTTTTGGATTTAGGTTTTATTGCGTTTTATGCGGTTGGTGCTTATACCTATGCTTTATTAAATTCGCCACAGTTTGGGCTATCAGTACCGTTTTATATTTCTATTCCGATTGGTGCTGTATTAGCAGGGATTTGTGGAATTTTATTAGGCACACCAGTATTAAGACTTCGAGGTGATTATTTAGCGATTGTTACTTTGGGTTTTGGCGAAATCATCAGGATTATTCTTAATAATCTTAATGGATTAACCAATGGCTCACAAGGAATTATGCGAATTGAGGCAATTAAATTTGGTTCATTTGCTTTGGATAAAAAACATACTATTTTGGGCATTACTTTTCAAAGTACCTATCTTTATTATTATCTATTATTAGCAATGGTTTTGCTGTTTGTAGTTTTTGCGACTCGTCTGCAATATTCACGAATAGGTAGAGCTTGGGTTGCCATGCGAGAAGATGATGTAGCAGCAGCCGCAATGGGCATTAATCTTAAAAACATGAAATTGCTTGCTTTTTCATTAGGAGCATTATCAGGTGGGGTGGCTGGTGGATTTTTTTCAGCCATGATAGGTTATGTTAGCCCAGAATCATTTGTGTTAAATGAATCTATCATTATTCTAACTATGGTAGTTTTAGGCGGTATGGGCAATATTAAAGGCGTAATTTTGGGTGCGATTATTCTTACCTTTGTACCAGAACTTTTACGCACTTGGGTTGAAGATGTACAAAAAAGCCTATTCAATACCATTTTACTTCCCAAAGAAAATGCACGTATGTTGTTGTTTGGCATGGCAATGGTGTTAATGATGATTTTGCGTCCGCAAGGAATTTTACCAAGTAAAAGACGTGCCACAGAGCTTTCCGGCAGACTAAAACCTACACAGGGAGAACAAGTATGAGTACCCTGTTACAAATCGAGAATATCGTCAAACGTTTTGGTGGTCTTATAGCGTTAGATAAAGTATCGCTATCGATTAATGAGGGCGAAGTTTATGGCTTGATAGGTCCAAATGGTGCGGGTAAAACCACCTTATTTAACGTATTAACCGGTCTTTATATGCCCGAAGAAGGTAGTTTTACCTTTAACGGACAAAACCTATTTCGTGTTAAACCGCATAAAGTAGTCAAAGCTGGTATTGCTCGCACTTTTCAAAATATCCGTCTATTTGGTGGTATGACTGCGTTAGAAAATATTATGGTTGGTAGGCATGTACGTTCTAAAATTAATGCAATCGGTGCGATTTTGCATACACCATCGCAAAAAAAAGAAGAACAACAAATCACAGAAAAAGCTTTTGAGTTATTGCAATACGTAGGAATTGAACACACTCTAAACGAATTTGCCTGCAATCTTTCTTACGGAGATCAACGCCGATTAGAAATTGCACGAGCATTAGCATGTGAGCCAAAACTATTAGCATTAGACGAACCTGCAGCTGGTATGAATCCATCAGAAACCGATGCTCTTAAACAATTGTTATACAAAATTCGCAAAGATGGCACGACTATTTTACTGATTGAACATGATGTCAAACTAATGATGGATTTATGCGACCGTATTGCTGTATTGGATTATGGTAAAAAAATTGCCGAAGGTTTGCCACAAGAAATTCGCAATGATAAGCGTGTAATTGAAGCTTATTTAGGAGGAGCACATCAATGAGTTTATTATCAATCAAAGACTTAACAGTGTGCTATGGTGGTATTCGTGCCGTTGATAGCATTAGCATGGAAATTGAACAAGGGGAATTAGTAACCCTAATCGGTGCGAATGGTGCTGGCAAAACCACTACTCTCAAAAGCATTGTAGGCTGGGTAAAAGCCAAAAGTGGCACAATTAGCTATAACAATTTGGACAATCTAAAAACACGTACTCATCATTTTGTGCGACACGGATTGGTTTTAGTTCCAGAAGGACGAGGAATTTTTCCCAAACTTACCGTATTAGAAAACTTGGAAATGGGAGCATTTTCACGTAAAGACAATGAAATACAAACAGATATTGAACACGTCTATGCCCAATTTCCAAGACTTAAAGAACGCTCCTCACAGGCTGCCGGAACATTATCTGGTGGAGAACAGCAAATGTTAGCCATTGGTAGAGCAATGTTGGCACGTCCTAAATTATTACTATTAGATGAACCATCAATGGGATTAGCACCTATAATTGTGGAACAAATTTTCGATATTATCCGTACTATCTCTAAACAAGGTGTAACTATTTTATTAGTTGAACAAAATGCAAAATTAGCATTAGAAATTGCCAATCGAGGCTATGTAATGGAAAGTGGTAAAATCACTTTATCTGGCAAAGCTTCCGATTTATTGAATGACCCCAAAGTGTTATCAGCATATTTGGGTGGATAATATTAAAGTATTAAAAGTCTGCCGGAAAAATATTTAAATAAACTTTTTTTTCGGCAGACTTAAAATAAACTTATTTAAATTTAACCAATTTAAGGAAAGCACTTTTATATGAGAATCGCAAAAGTCGAACGTAAAACCAATGAAACCAATATATCCATTTCAATAAATTTGGACGGCACCGGAAAAGGTCGTTTTGATACTGGTGTTCCATTTTTAGACCACATGTTAGATCAAGTGGCACGTCATGGTTTAATCGATTTAGAAGTTGTAGCTCGTGGCGATACTCATATCGATGACCATCACACCGTAGAAGATATTGGCATAACTTTGGGACAAGCCTTAAAACAAGCCATAGGCGATAAAGTTGGTATTTGTCGCTATGGCAATGCTTATGTACCATTAGATGAATCTTTAAGTCGTGTAGTTTTAGATTTATCCGGACGTGCAGGTTTATTTTACCGCGTTGAATTTGCCAGAAGTCGCATTGGTAATTTTGACGTTGATTTATTTGAAGAGTTTTTTCACGGTTTAGTAAATCACGCAATGATAACGCTACATATCGATAATCTTCATGGTAGCAACGCACATCATCAAGCAGAAACTATTTTCAAAGCCTTGGGACGTGCCCTACGCATGGCTGTTTCATACGATGAACGCATGAGTGGCGTAATGCCATCTACCAAAGGAACACTAACTGCATAAATTAAATTATATAAAATAAAGACTGCCGGAAAGTTTTTAAAACATTTCCGGCAGTCTTTGTTTATTGAAACTATTGTACAACTCGTCATTCGTAAGATTAAGCAAAGAATATTTTGAAAAACAATATGAGAGACTCCCACAAAACCCATCATTCTGAATTTCACGAAGTGAAATGAAGAATCTAACTTGTTATTTTATAAATATTTTTCGCTTCGCTCAAAATGACGAATAATATAAAAATAGAGTTTTGCAGGAGTCTCTTTGAGCGAAGCGAAAACGTAGTTTCTGCGAACCTTAAGGCTACGCTAAAAATCTTTTGAAAAAAAATACAATGAGATTCTTCATTTCGCCACCTTTAATTTGAGAATGATGTTTTTTGTAGGTATTTATTAGCAACTTAAACAGAGAAAATCACACAAATACTATTTCATTAAACAAACATAAGTTATTGTTTTTTTTTTTTTTTTTGCATTTTCATTTGACAAGCTTTAAGAAAGTTTGTATAATCACGCTTCCTTGTATTTGAGAAGTGGTAAGACGAAAGACTTGATAATGATTTTATCCGTATGCCTAAGTATGGTTTTAGGCTTAATATCACTAATTATTATATAAAGTTAATGAGATTAAAAATGATGAAAAAAATATTTGTATATGCTATTTTTTGTTTTATTTTATCTTCTTGTGAAGATAGAACGTACCATGAAAAAATAGGTAAGGAAATTGGAATTAAATTAGAAAATGAATTTAAGAGACAAAAAATTGATGATCAATTATATGATAAAAATATTAAATCAGAAATTGTTACATATTCACCATTGCATAATGGAATAGGTTATCAATTTTTTATTCCAAATTATGTATCATATAACAAAGCAAATATTCTTTATATTTTCGATGAAATATATGTTCGTGAAAATATAAATTTGATTATTACATTTTATGATAATAATCATAAAGAATATATAAAAGGTAATGCAAAGAAAATTGCAGAAGTTAAATATAAAAAAATTTAATTTGTTTTTTAGTTTTGATGATTAATAAATTTAGGAATAATTGTTATGAGTATCTATGATAAATATGAAATTGCATTGAGAGTTGATGTTGGCGGTGATGATCATATTCCTCATACATTCGTTGTGTTATATAAGAATGGGGAAGCTATTGGTTATGGATTTGGACCAGAAGAAAGTGGTAAGCTCATTAGTTATGGTAAAATATATAAAGATTGGGATTCTGAAAATTCAAGAAGTGAAAATCATGAATATCAAATAGAGATTAAAAGAACTTCTTTATCTGAAGAACAATATAATGATGCCTTGACTTATATAAGGAATTCTCAAGACAAAACACCTGTATATGCAGCTTTTTTTGGTAGTCAATGTGATGTATGGGCTAATAATGTTTATGCTGCAGCAAAAGTAAATGGATTTGAATATGTTGATATGAATCAGGAAAATATACTTAAAGATTTTGTTGATAGTTTTAGTTATAATCCTTATAATAGATGGATAGATAATTTGATGAATGAAGTTGGAAAGGAATGGAATAAATCACTTGATAATTTTGCAGATAGCTTTTTACCAAAAATTTTTGCATTTAATGAGTGGTTTGATAATATTGCTGAATCGATAAAAGATGGTATAAGTGATACGACAGAATCAATAGGTGATATTATAAAAGATTTAGATGATAAAGTTGAAGCTTTTTCTGCAAAATTAGATGGAAGAGATCCAAGTTTAGGTAAGGATGTTTTAGAAAACTTATTATTCCCAATACGTGATGTGCTAAATAAAATAGGTAGTGAAGTTGAAAATAGTATAATAGAATTTGCAGATGATGTTAAAAGAGCATCACAAGAATTAATGAAAGACATAGATGCTTTCTTTGATAAAATTGATGGAAGAGACCCAAGTTGGGGTAAAATTGTTTTAGAAAAAATATTCGAATTAACAAAAGCATTAGAAAAAGCTAATGGTTGGATTGGCGAGCAATTCGACTGGCTGCCAGATGAATTTAAAGACTGGTTCGGCTTAAACCGTTCTGGCAAATTCCATATCTATGATCCATTAGTATTGGATTTAGATGGTGATGGAATTGAATTGCTAAAAGCCGATGGCTGGAATGGAGTGCAATTTGATTATAATGGCGATGGGATTAAATCGTCTACTGGTTGGGTTAAAGCTGATGATGGATTATTGGTCTGGGATCGTAATGGCGATGGCATAATTAATAATGGTAGCGAAATCTTTGGCGAGGATATGTTTCCGCAAAAGATAAATCACAATATAACCAATACAAGTAGTAGCGGCGGTTCTAATTCATCAGGTAGTGGAATGTCAGTTTCAGGTGCACCATCTAATGCTATTCCTATTATAGAAAATGATGGATTTTATGCACTATCTCAATTAGATAGTAGTAGCAAAAATAACATTGCTTTATCTGTTTATGCTTGCTAATTAAAAAATATTTGCATATTGGATTTGATTGTGGTATAATTGGTAAAGATATAAATTAGTAAAGAGACAACGTAAAATGAAAACTAAATATAAAGTGTTGGTTGTGTATTTAATAACAACATATTTATTGTTTATATTTCTATTGTATCCTCCATTTTCGAAAGTTGAGTATCAAGAAATTGTTATATCAGAACATGTAGAGGTTACAAAGGGAATAAGGGGAGGTGCTGTATTTATTAAAGATGCTAATAATATTGTGTATCGTACTACCTGTCATCGTATGAATAATGGAGAGCTTGTTAAATTTGGGAGAAATTATTACAAAAATTTTTGCGTACACATTAGTAATACGTTATATAAAAAAATAACAAGTATTTATGCTGTTAATGTTAAAAAAACAAAGGAATTATTTGTTAAACAAATTGATTATATTGATGTTGATGGTAATAATGTTTCTTTTAAAATTCCAGAAAATTTATTTAATAGATATATTAAAGAATATTTTATTTTTGATGTGTATATTTTTCGTTTGTTTTTTATATTAATTTATATCATAACACCAATATATTTTTATAGAAAAAAGATCTTGGTATTATTTAAAAGTTTTTTAATCAAATAGAAGGAAATTAATTATGGCAACAGGAAATAATTCTTATGTTTATTTTGTAACCGTACTTCCAAGTACAACAAATGGTGTGATTAGTCAAGATGTCACATGGAACAATAATTCAGTAAAATCAAGAATTGCTGGTTTTGGTAGTGTTACATTTGGTTTTGTAGGAGATGTGTCAAAAGCTGTTTCAATTGCGGCAGACAGAGTTGTAGCAAATGCGAGCAATACGTTAATAGCAAGTCAAGCGGAAGCAGATGCAAAACTTTTTGGTAAAATAGCTAAATTTGCAGGACCGTTAGGTGGAACATTGGGTATTGTCCAAGTTGGTTTTAATGCAGCAGATAAAGATTTTAATATTAATGATATGTCCGTAGGAGAACTTTTAAATCTTACTGCTGCGGTATCTGCTGTTATTCCTGGTATTGGAGCACCAATAGCATTGGCTTCAGGTGGTTTATCTGCTTTATATGCTATATATGAAAATAAATATGGTGAAATAACTATTGGAGATGTTGGAGAAGCTTGGGATAGTACTGTGTTTGCAAAACTTGATGGACGTGATCCAAGTTTAGGTAAAGCTGTTTTAGAAAAATTGCTACCAATAACTAATAAATTAAATAAAATAGTTAATGAAATTGAAAATAATATATCAGAATTTGTAGGCGATATTAAAGAATCTGCACAGGAATTAATGAAAGGTATAGATGATTTATCTGCGAAAATTGATGGACGAGATCCAAGTTTGGGTAAATCAATTTTAGAAAAATTATTACCAATCGTTAAAGAACTGAATAAAATAACTAATGATATTGAAAATAATATAGCAGAATTTGCAGATGATATTAAAAAATCTGCACAAGAATTAATGAAAGATATAGATGATTTCTTTGAAAAAATTGATGGAAGAGATCCAAGTTGGGGTAAATTAATTTTAGATAAGGTACTAAAATTAACTGATTATTTAAATAATGATTTAAATAATTGGTTTGAAGAGCAATTCGACTGGCTACCAGATGACTTTAAAGAATGGTTAGAGTTAAACCGTTCTGGTAAATTCCATATCTATGATCCATTAGTATTAGATTTAGATGGAGATGGAATTGAATTACTTAAAGCTAATGGTTGGAATGGGGTTCAATTTGACTATAATGGCGATGGTATTAAATCGTCTACTGGTTGGGTTAAATCCGATGATGGATTATTAGTATGGGATCGTAATGGC
>JAFZMY010000066.1 GCA_017553165.1 Neisseriaceae bacterium | reverse complement strand
GTGCAAATGGCAAAATTAAGCGATGAACAACGCTTGACGATTGCCAAAAACCTAATCGCCCAGCAAAAAGCCCCGATGGCATATCAAGGCTGGCTACAACAAATGCGATCGCACGCGTATATTGATTTTCGCAAAAAACCATATTGATTGCTTTCAGGCAGCCTGCGTAGGGTGGGTCTTCGACCCACCACTTTATTTATTGAATAATCTTTCAGGCAGCCTGAAAAAATGTTATCCTTTTAGATTGCCTGAAAATATGCTACAAGTGCATCAATAAAATAACTTTCAGGCAGCCTATAACTTATTGATATAAAGAAAGAATTTTTATTATGCCACAAATTACTTTACCAGACGGTTCAATCCGTCAATTTGAACAAGCGGTTACGGTTTTTGAAGTTGCCCAAAGTATCGGCACGGGTTTGGCTCGTGCGGCTTTGGCGGGGCGAGTTGATGGTAAGTTAGTGGATACCACATATCTTATTGAAAATAATGCAAATCTTGCCATTATCACCGATAAAGACGCAGACGGCGTGGAAATTATCCGCCACTCAACCGCGCATTTAATGGCGTATGCGGTGCAGCAACTGTTTCCTGACGCACAGGTTACCATCGGCCCTGCGATTGAAGACGGTTTTTATTACGACTTCGCTTATAAACGCCCATTCACGCCTGATGATTTGGCGGCGATTGAGAAAAAAATGACCGAACTTGCCAAAGCGGATATTCCGATTGAACGCTTTGAACTTTCTCGCAATGACGCAGTGAAATTTTTTCTTGATTTAGGCGAAAAATATAAAGCCGAGATTATTCAATCCATTCCCGAAAACGAAGTGTTGTCGCTGTATCGTGAGGGCGAATTTACTGACTTATGTCGTGGGCCACATGTGCCAAGCACGGGCAAATTAAAAGCGTTTAAACTGATGAAAGTGGCTGGTGCATACTGGCGTGGGGACAGCAATAACGAAATGCTGCAACGCATTTACGGCACGGCGTGGGCAAATAAGGACGACTTAAAAGCCTATCTTTATCGCTTGGAAGAAGCGGAAAAACGCGATCATCGCAAATTAGGCAAGCAATTAGACTTATTCCACCTGCAAGACGAAGCCCCTGGTATGGTGTTCTGGCACCCAGACGGCTGGACGCTGTGGCAAATTATCGAACAGCATATGCGGCGTGAATTAAATGCCGCAGGCTATAAAGAAGTGAAAACGCCCACCATTATGGACAGAACGCTGTGGGAAAAATCAGGACACTGGGAAAATTATCAAGAAAATATGTTCACCACGCAGTCGGAAAAACGCGATTATGCGGTAAAACCGATGAACTGCCCAGGTCATGTGCAAATTTTTAATAAAGCCTTGCGTTCTTATCGAGAATTGCCTTTGCGTTTGGCTGAATTTGGCTCGTGCCACCGCAATGAGCCGTCAGGAGCATTGCACGGCTTAATGCGTGTGCGTGGCTTTGTGCAGGACGATGCCCATATTTTCTGTACCGAAGACCAAATCGATAGTGAAGCCCAAGCATTCAACCGCTTGGTGATGAAAATTTACAAACAATTTGGCTTTACCGATATATCGATTAAATTATCCTTGCGTCCTGATAAACGAGCAGGCTCGGACGAAATTTGGGATAAAGCCGAAAACGGCTTGCGTTCCGCACTCAAAGCCTGCGGCGTAGAATGGGAAGAATTGCCGAATGAGGGAGCGTTCTACGGCCCCAAAGTGGAATACCACATTAAAGACGCATTAGGGCGGTCATGGCAATGCGGCACAATCCAGTTAGACTTCGTGCTGCCTGAACGCTTGGATGCAGAATATGTTACCGAAGACAACGACAGAGCCAGACCCGTAATGCTACACCGAGCGATTTTGGGTTCATTAGAACGCTTTATCGGCATTTTAATCGAAAACCACGCAGGAGCGTTCCCAGTATGGTTAGCCCCAGTGCAAGCGGTTGTGATGAGCATTTCCGAACACCAAGCCGACTATTGCACGGCAGTGGTAGAAGAATTGAAAAAATTAGGTATTCGGGCGGTTGCTGATATTCGTAGCGAAAAAATCGGCTACAAAATCCGCGAACACAGCCTGCGAAAACTGCCATACCAAATCGTGGTCGGCGATAAAGAAAAAGAACAAAACAAAATCGCCGTCCGCCAAAAAGGCGAAGATTTAGGACAAATGACCGTAGCAGAGTTTGTGGAAAGAATACAACAAGAAACAAAAGCTATTTTATCGGTAGAATAATTTGTTTAAAACAACTTTCCGGTAGTATATATCTAATTGTTTTATTTAGGAAATACACTGCCGGAAAGTTTTATTTAAAGTTGTGATAGTGTGAGTTGTTACAAAACTTACATATAAACTAAAAAACTATCTAAACAATTAAAAACCAAGTGATAAATAATCTCTTTTGTTTTTAAAGGCATTGTTTTTTATTATATTTATTACAATAAATCATCAAAATTTTTAATTGCATACACTATTAAAAACTATCAACTATGTGTTTTGCTTATGTTTTTTGTTTGAATAGTCTGCCGGAAAAATTTTTTAATTGAAAACATAAAATAAGATTTTTATGTATTAGTCTGCCGGAACGTAATATAATCTTGATTTTTCAAACTGAAATTGGAGCATTATCATCGCACAAGCAGCAGAAAAAGAAGCACGAATTAATGGCGAAATCACAGCCAAAGAAGTGCGTCTAATTAGTAAAGATGGGGAACAATTAGGCATTGTTTCCTTAAAAGAAGCCCTACGTTTAGCAGACGAAGCTGATGAGGATTTGGTTGAAATTGCACCGAATGCGAAGCCACCGGTGTGTAAAATCATGGATTTTGGCAAATATCGTTATGAACAAGCCAAAAAACGTGATGAAGCACGCAAAAAACAAAAACAAGTGCAAATCAAAGAAATCAAGTTCCGTCCTGGTACAGATGAAGGCGATTATCAAATCAAAATGCGAAACATTCGCCGTTTTCTAACTGATGGCGATAAAGTTAAAGTAACTTTACGTTTTCGCGGACGAGAAATGGCACATCAACATTTAGGTGCTCAACTCTTGCAAAGAGTAGAGGAAGATTTACTCGAAGAAGCACAAGTTGAACAACGTCCCAAATTAGAGGGGCGTCAAATGGTGATGATGATTGCACCGAAAAAGAAATAATTTTAATAAACAAACGCTCCTAAATTGATATATTTTAGGAGCGTTTATTGTAAAATAAATTAATATTTACAATTAGTTACATAGTATTATTTTATTTTATATTTCGAGTGCAAATTGTCTATATATTTGCCTTGTATTGAATTTATAACAAATCAATTTGCTTTATATACTTGAATTATTTGTTGAATAACGCTAAACTTTGCGTATTTTTATAAATTTTGCAATATTGATAGAAATCATAAATGAGTTCCGCTTTTACTATAAAATCAGCCCGTGTTGACACGCTATCGGTAATTTTAAAAACGGTAGATATTTCTGCAATTAGAGATGGATTGGAAAAGTCATTTTCCAATATTGACGATGCAGGAAGTATGCCGTTTTTA
This sequence comes from Neisseriaceae bacterium, assembly GCA_017553165.1. GTDB lineage: Bacteria > Pseudomonadota > Gammaproteobacteria > Burkholderiales > Neisseriaceae > RGIG9985. Next base: position 12,354 of record JAFZMY010000066.1, on the reverse strand, counting down.
TTAGATGTACACGATTTAGAAGACCCTTGGAATGTTGATATTAAAGAAATATTGCAACAATTTGAAGATTTGCATTTGAAGGTAATTGGTGTTAGACACACCGATAAAGATTATGCAGCCAAAGTTGCACAATATGGATTAGCATTTAGCATTTTGCCGTCAGATAACGATAATCAAGAAACCACAGGTAATCAAAATGAAGAAGATTCGCCAGAAGTTTCTGAATCGGATAACAATGAATCAGAAGTGAAACCAACATTAGTCATTGATAAACCAGTACGTTCTGGTCAGCAGATTTACGCACGAGGTGGTGATGTTATTTGTACAGCGGCAATTAATCAAGGGGCAGAAGTGATTGCCGATGGCAATATTCATATTTATGCACCCTTGAGAGGTCGTGCATTAGCCGGTGCATCTGGCGATCAAAATGCACGTATTTTTGTATATTCCATGCAGGCACAATTGGTTTCGATTGCAGGTATTTATCGTATTTTTGATAAACAATTACCGCCTTCACTTTATCGGAATGCGGTTTGTGTTTCATTAGATGGTGAAAAATTAAATATTACAGCATTAAATAGTAACTAAACTTAAAAAGGAAATATTATTGTGGCAAAAATAATTGTCGTAACTTCCGGAAAAGGTGGGGTTGGTAAAACAACAACCAGTGCGAGTATCGCTGCCGGATTGGCTCTAAATGGATACAAAACAGCAGTTATTGATTTTGACGTTGGTTTGCGTAATTTAGATTTAATCATGGGTTGTGAACGCCGAGTAGTTTATGATTTTGTTAATGTTATTCAAGAAGAAGCAACGCTTAATCAAGCTTTGATTAAAGATAAACATTGCGACAAATTATATATCCTACCAGCATCGCAAACACGCGATAAAGAATCACTAACCAAAGAAGGTGTTGGTAAAGTAATCGAAGAATTGTCAGAAAAAATGGGATTCGATTACATTGTATGCGATTCTCCGGCAGGGATTGAAACAGGTGCTTTGATGGCGTTGTATTATGCTGATTTAGCAATTGTTACAACCAATCCGGAAGTATCAAGTGTTCGTGATTCTGACCGTATTTTGGGAATTTTGCAAAGCAAAAGCAAACGTGCTGAAAAAGGTGAAGAGATTGAAGCCAAGTTGTTGATTAACAGATATTCTTGTGAGCGTGTTGAGAATGGCGACATGTTATCGGTAACCGATATTTGTGATTTATTGGGTATTGATTTAATTGGGGTTATTCCTGAAACGCAAGATGTTTTACAAGCGTCTAATACAGGTATGCCTGCTATTTATTTAGAAGACACCATTGTTTCAGAGGCTTATAAAGACGTAGTAGCACGCCTATTAGGTGAAAATCGTCCAATGCGTTTTCTCGAACCAGAGAAAAAAGGTTTTCTGAAACGTTTGTTCGGAAGAGGATAAATTTATGGCTTCGATTTTGGATCGTTTCTTTGGTAAACGGCAAACTTCTGCTGGAATGGCACGCGACCGTTTGCAAATTGTAATTGCACATGAAAGAAGTGGTAGCAAATCAACCGCTGATTACTTACCAGCATTACAGCGGGAATTATTAGAAGTGTTATCCAAATACGTTACAATTACTTCTGATGATATTCGTATCACCAAAGAAGAGCAAAATGGTATTGATGTTTTAGCATTAAACATCACACTGCCGGAAAATCCTACAGTTGTTGTTGATGAAAATAATGCAAAAGATAAGGAAACCACAGCATGACATTTACTGAATTACGCTACATAATCGCTGTTTCGAAAGAAAAACATTTCGGACGTGCGGCTCGTTCATGTAATGTAAGTCAGCCAACATTATCGATTGCTATTAAAAAATTAGAAGAAGAATTAGGTGTAAGCCTGTTTGATAGAAGTCTTAATGAAATAATCGTTACCGATGTTGGCGAGAGAATTATCGAGCAGGCTCAATTAATTATTGATGAAGTAGATAATCTGATTAATATCGCTAACTTACAAAAAAACGAGTTAGATGGTACATTTAGATTAGGTCTGATTTTCACCGTTGCACCTTATTTATTGCCTAAATTAATAGTTTCTTTGCATAAAAATGCACCAAATATGCCATTGATTTTGGAAGAAAATTATACTCACGTAATTACTGAATCATTGAAAAAAGGTTCATTAGATGCAATTGTGGTAGCAGAACCTTTCCAAGAAACTGGCATTGAAACTATTCCTTTATATGATGAACCTTTTTTTGTGATTGTTCCTAAAGGTCATCGTTTTGAAGAATACGATTGTATTTCTTCTAAACAATTGGTAAAAGAAAAAGTCTTGTTGTTAACCGAAGGCAATTGTATGCGTGATAACATTTTATCGAATTGTCGCGAATTGGCAGTACAACAGACAAAACTTATGGGAATTGCCAATGTTTTGCAAGGAAGTTCGATTAACACCATACGCCACATGGTTGCCAGTGGATTGGGTATTAGCATTTTGCCGGCATCAGCATTAGACGAAAACGATCATTTATTATTCTCCATAATCCCATTCAAACCGCCGATTCCATCAAGACGAATTGTATTGGCTTATCGCCGTCATTTTATTCGTATTAAAGCAGTGGAGGCAATTCGCCAAGCAGTATTAGCTTCTCAATTAAGAGGCGTACAGTTTATACGTGATTATGAAAAAGATGCTGATTAATTGAATTTAGTTGAATTTAAGACTGCCGGAAAACTTGTAAAAATTTCCGGCAGTCTTTTTTATTTCTTAAATGGCTTAAAATATTTTAAGCGTACTGCATTACTTAATACCGAAATTGAGCTTAAAGCCATTGCCCCACCGGCTAATACAGGGCTTAATAATCCAATTGCCGCTAATGGAATACCTAATATATTATAGATAAATGCAAAAAATAGATTTTGTCGTATAGTTTTAAGAGTTTCTCTTGCAATGCTAATTGTATCTGCAACCTGCATAATTGAACGATTCATTAAAGTTACAGATGCTGTGTGTTCGGCAATATCTGTACCTCCTTTTAATGTCATGCCAATATCCGCTTGTGCTAATGCAGCAGCATCGTTTACTCCATCTCCTACCATTGCTACTATATGATTTTGTTGTTGTAATTGTTTGATAATGGATAGTTTGTCTTGTGGGAGATTATTGCCATAAGCTTTATCTATATTAAGTAGATTGGCAATATATTGTACGGTGCTATTTTGATCACCGCTGGCTATGCTGATATTTATACCTTGTTTTTTCATAGTATTAATTGCTTTAATACTGTCATCTCGTAAAGAATCGGCAATAGCAAATATGGCTTGATTGTTTTTATTTGATATTGCAACAATAGATGAGTGTTGCCATGTTTCGTTTAAGTTTTCCGGCAGACTTATTTTACAATATTCCGGCAGACCTATTTTTACTAAACCGTAATTATCTACATCTGCACAAACTCCACGTCCAGTTTCAACGTTAATATTATTTGCATTAGGAATAATTAAATCTTCTATTTGTTTTGCGTTGTGTAAAATTGCATTGGCTAATGGGTGGCTAACATGAGTTTCGATAGCTGCTGCCATTTGTAAGAAGTCTTTTTTATTGTAGTTTTTAGAATTAATTATAATAAATTCAATTACCTGCGGTTTGCCAATGGTAAGTGTTCCTGTTTTGTCTAATACCACCGTATCAATCCGTCCTGCATTTTCTAATGATGCTGCATCTTTAAATAAAATTCCTTGACGTGCAGCAACTCCCATACCTGCCATAATTGCCGCAGGTGTTGCTAAACCCAAAGCACAAGGGCAGGCAATTACTAATACAGCCACAGCACGTATAAGAGAAATATTTATATCTTTCAATAATATATAGTTTGCAAAAAAGGTAATAATTGCAATTAATAATACTGCCGGAACAAATATTGCTGCCACTTTATCGGCTAATCTTGCGATTGGTGCTTTGCTATTTTGTGCTTCATCAAGAAGCCGCATCATATCGCCTAATAGAGTGTTATTTCCTAATGCTTCGGCATAAATTTGAATGCTGCCGTTGCTGATTATGCTTCCTGCAAATACTTTATCGCCTATTTTTTTATGTATTAATTTTGATTCGCCGGTTAAATGTCCTTCATCGCACCATGCTTCTCCGGTTAAGACGTATCCATCTGCACCTATTTTTTCCCCTTGCTTGATGCGTAATTTATCGCCAATTATTACTTCTGATAGTGGCAAGCTTTCCCATTGTTCATTTCGCCAAACTTCGGTATTTTTTGGGGTGAGTCCCATTAATAATCCCATGCTATTTAAGCTTTGGCGTTTAACCCTTAATTCTAAATATTTTCCAAAAGAAACAAAGGCAATCACCATCACTGCTGCTTCAAAATAAATATGATGTGATTGTCCTGATAGCAACATATATACGGAATATCCCCAGATAGCAGTAGTGCCACTGACTACTAATACGTCCATATTGGCAGAACGATTTTTTATAGCTGCAAATGCTCCGCGATAAAAGTGTGCACCTGAAATAAATTGCACAATAGTTGCTATCACAAACTGTATTGTAGGATTAAGCATTAAATTATCACTATGCAAAATCATTCCTATCATGCTAATGCTAAACGGAATAACTGCAAGCCATGCGATTGCCATTAAATATGGAAATTGAGTTTTGCCGGTGGTTAAGGTGGTGTTTTCTATGATTGGTTTGGCACTGAATCCAGCATTTTCTATATATGAGATGATATTGTTTTCTGATATTTGGGTTTCATCAAAGGTAACATTGGCACGTTCTGATGCAAAATTAACTTCTGCACGATTGATTGCTTCTTTGCGTGATAATACTTTTTCAATGCGTGTTGCACATGCTTGGCAAGACATGCCATCAATTGATAAAGAGATTTTTTTCATTTTTTTCACTTACATTTGATGTGTGATATAAAAAATTAATTGTAATAAGATAATTTATGTATAAAACAAAAATAAACTTTATGAGACTCCTGCAAAACCCACTTTTTACCATTCGTCATTTTGAGCGAAGCTAAAAATCTATTTATTAAACAAATAATTAGATTCTTCATTTTTCTTCGAAAAATTCTTCAATGACGAGTTTTGCAGGAGTTTCTTTATGTTTTATAACACAGTATGACACTGCCGGAAAGCCTTTCCGGCAGACTTGTCTTATATAACTCTTGTTACTATCGATTGCACTGCACAATGTGTTTTACTGAAAAAACATTACAATACATAGCTTTTAATAAAACTATTCAAAAGGTAAAAATATAATGAATAACATCAAACCCACTCGTGTTAAGAACACACAATTCATCAACAAAATTATGTCGGCAAAGGACGCTGCGGCTTTGATTCCGAATGGGGCATTGGTTGGTTTTAGCGGCTTTGTTGGTTCAGGCTGCCCTTTGGTTGTGCCTGTGGAAATTGCTAACCGTGCCAAAGAATTGCACTCAAAAGGCGAAGAATATCAAATTAAAGCCTTGTCAGGTGCTTCAACCGATTTGAACTTGGACGGCGTTTTAGCCGAAGCAGATGCGGTGTCTTTTCGCTCGCCGTTTATTACCGACCGCACGATGCGTGGCAATATTAACACAAACAAAACGCAATACTTGGATATGCACTTATCCACGCTGGCTCAACAAGTGGAAGCGGGCTTTTTTGGTAAATTGGATTTTGCGGTGATTGAAATCATCGGCGTAACCGAAGACGGCAAGTTAATTCCATCAACTTCAATCGGCAACAATCAAGTGTGGCTGAATGTGGCTGATAAGGTGATTTTGGAAGTCAATCATTTTCAGCCTGAACAATTAGAAGGCGTGCATGATGTGGCAACGCTTGGCAAACCGCCGTATCGCACACCTTTGGAAATTAAAGATGTTCGCGACCGCATTGGCACGCCTTATATGACGGTTGATCCTGCCAAAGTGGTTGGCGTGGTGATTACCGAAACCACTGACCGTGTGAATAAATTTACGCCTTTGGACGATATTTCCAAAGCGATTGGTGATAATGTGGTGCAGTTTATCAAGCAAGAAGAAGCCGCAGGACGCTTGCCCAAAGATAAATTATTGCCCCTGCAATCGGGCATTGGCAATGTGGCAAACGCCGTGTTATCAGGCTTAAAACGCGCAGGTTATAAAGACTTGGTGTGCTATTCCGAAGTAATCCAAGACGGCTTGTTAGAATTGTTAAAAGACGGCGTAGTCGAAATGGCTTCTGCTGCCAGCCTGTCGCTTACCCCAGAAGCAGGTGAAGAGTTCCGCAATAATGTGGATTTCTACAGCGAGCATATCGTGTTGCGTCCGCAAGAAATTTCTAACTCACCCGAAGTCATTCGCCGCTTGGGCGTGATTGCGATGAACGGTATGTTAGAAGCCGATATTTACGGCAATGTTAATTCCACAAATGTGATGGGCACGCAAATGATGAACGGCATTGGCGGCTCTGGCGACTTTGCCAGAAACGGTCATTTGTCGATTTTCCTAACCCCATCAACCGCCAAAGACGGAGCGATTTCGTCTATCGTGCCGTTTGTGTCGCACACAGATCACACCGAACACGATACTATGGTCATCGTTACCGAATACGGCTTTGCCGACTTGCGTGGCAAATCGCCCAAACAACGCGCGGCAGAAATGATTAAAATCGCTCACCCAGACTATCGCGAAATGTTGCAAGACTATTTCGATCGTGCTTGCAATCAACCCAAACCAGGACAAACGCCCCACATTTTAAGCGAAGCCCTGTCTTGGCACGATAGATTTAATAAAACTGGAACAATGAAGAAGTAATTGTTTGAAAATAAAAGCGTTTGTTTGAGTAATCAAATAAACGCTTTTTTTATGCGACCTGAAACCTTTGCAAAATTAGCATCTGCGGCACATTTCTTTGTTGAAACCACTGCAAAACCCATTTTTCACTTTTTGAGACTTCTACAAAACTATTGTTCTTATCATAAAAAAGTCTGCCGGAAAACTTTTATATGGCTTTCCGGCAGACTTTTTAATAATTAGAAACTTCTGCAAAACCTTTGTTTTTACCATTCGTCATTTTGAGAGAAGCGAAAACGAAGTTTCATCGAAGCTAAAAATATATTTATTAAACAATTAATTATATTCTTCCATTTTGCTATCACTCAATATCAGAATGACGAGTTTTGCAGAAGTTTATTATTAGTAATGATGTTTATGATTACGTTGTTGTTCATGCGAATAATGTGAGTTATTGTATTTATTTTGTTCGTATGGATAAGCTATTGGTTTATGAACATGCTCATACTTTTTATTTTTACTTTCTTGATAATATTTACCACGTTTTTGATTAGTTTTGCGGTAGTCATTAATATTATTAACTTTAACCACTTTTACATGTTGAGGCGGACTGTAATTGCGTGGCATGCGATTGTAGTTTTGGTCATAATAAAAACCATCGCTAATACTATATATAATCATGCTTACAACCGCAGCAGTTGCAGCTGCATTAACAGCAGGGTCATTAGATACCACACAGCCACTTAAACTTGACACAGCAAGAGAACCAATTAGGCTTGCAGTAATGATTTTTTTAACAGGCGATAACATAATATGCTCCTTATCTTATGTGCGTTAAGAAATCAATGTATAGTCAATTAATACCAAAATCATACAGCATGTTTTTGCTTATGAATTAACTATATTTCCTAAATTATAAAAAAATACGTACACAGTTTGCATAGGTTTTCTTAACTGATGCTTAACTGATATTAATTAGGTTAATCATGAAATTATTTGAACAAGTTAAAAAAAATCTTGGGCGTGAGTGTTATTATTGCCTGCGTTGCTTGTGGACAATCTGAACCTGCTCAAAACACTCAAACCGCACCACAACCTGCTGCTTAACCAGCACCAACTGTTGAAGTAAAAACTTATACCGTAGCGGTAGATGCCGCATACGCTGGTGAAATTGTTGGATTTTCCGTTGATTTAATGAAAAGCAATCGCTGATGATCAAGGAATTAAATTTGAATTTTCCAATGCGCCATACGAAGGAATTTTTGCACGTTTGAGTACAGGCGAATGTGATGTTGTTTGGGCAAGTGCAACTATTACCGAAGAATGCAAACAAAGTATGGATTTTTCCGATCCATATTTTGAAGCAACTCAAATGATTTTGGTACACGTTATTCAATATTTTGCCTCTAACAATCAATCGGTTACATTTCGCACTATGGTGAACCCATCTTTTGAAAAAGAAGAATATGGTTTTGTAATGAAAAAAGATCGTAATGATGAGTTATTACCAACTATCAACGCTGGTTTGAAAAATATCTGCGAAAACGGCACATAAGAAAAAATCCATCAACAATGGTTTGGTAAATAACTATCTTAATTTACGTATAAAAACAGTCAGATTAACACGGACTGTTTTTTTAAGTCTGCCGGAAAGGTTTTAGATTTTATGAAAATACCGCAAAACTCGTCATTCTTCACAGTTTTTTGTGCTTTGATAAATTGGTATAAGAGTTGCATGGCTGTTGATTGTTAGTACAGATGGTGTTGTACTATGTGGATAGATTTTTCTATTAAAATCAATTGTATAGTAGGTTTGCATCAAAATCAGCCAGCGTTAATTTGCCTTGTCTGCTTTTGCTCTGAATCCACTATAAAATTTAATTTTCATGTAATTGGAGGTTAATTATGAAATTTTTTGAATATGCTAAAAAATTATTAACCATAGGCTATGTTGTTACTATTGCAGCTTGCGGACAGTCTCAATCTGTGCAAAATGCCGAATCCCCCCCCCTCAGTAGAAGAAAAACCAACTACAACAAAGACTTATAAAGTTGTAGTGGATCAAGCATTCCCACCATTTGAATGGCAGAAAGAAAATGGTGAAATTACCGGATTTTCTGTTGATTTAATGGAAGCGATTGCCATTGATCAGGGAATTAAATTTGAGTTTGCAGCAGCTCCATTTAAAGGTATTTTTGATCGTTTGGATACTGGCGAAGTAGATGCAATTTCTGCAAGTATAACCATTACCGAAGAACGTAAAAAACGTATGGATTTTTCCACTCCGTATTTTGAAGCCACTCAAATGATTTTGGTAAAAGATGGCAATGCAGACGTTTTTTCATTTGAAGATTTAAAAGATAAACAGATTTCTGTAAACGAAGATACTACATCTGATGAATTAGTATCAAAATTAAAAGGTTCTGCTAATGATAGTACAATTAAACGCACAAAAAGCATCGAAAGTGCATGTAATGATGTTGTAAATAGCGTAGCAGATGCGACAGTCGGCGATAATGGCGTGATTTTATATTATGTGGATAATACTTATTCGGTGAAATTACGCACGATAGTAGACCCATCTTTTGAAAAAGAAGAATATGGTATTGCTGTACGTAAAAATCGTGATGATGAATTGCTGACAAAGATTGATACTGGGTTAGAAAATATCCGTAAAAAAGGTATTTATGAGCAAATCCGTCAAAAATGGTTTGGTAAACAAAATAATTGATATAATTCAAGTTATTAATTTGTAATTAGTTAACGGAAACTTCTGGAAAATTCAGCATTCGTAAGTTGAATGTGTTGATGAGTGATGGAAAATAAGTTTTGCAGAAGTTTCATAACACTGAATGTATGTATCAGCATAAAAGTGAGTAACAATGAAAAAGTTAATCTTAATCCTATCAATAGGTTTATTTTCAACTTCTGTTTTGGCTGATGAATGTGAGTATAATTTGATAGGCACAGACACACTGTACTTCCAAAACAAACAAGGCGAAGTGGTGCGACAAATCATTGTGCCGTCTTCTTGCACTGATTTCACCATCAACTTATTCAATGGAACCAAAGTTCATAAAAATTTCATGGGACACAATGTGGTTGTTGCTAAAAGTAGTGATGTTAAAAGCGTGATTAAAGACGGTATCCGTGCCGGCGTTAGAAAAGATTATTTAAAACCTAATGATGAGCGTATTTTAGTTGCCAGCCAAATGATTGGCGGTGGCGAAAATACTTCCGTGAAGTTTCCTGTGGCAAAAATCAAAGACGATAATTATGATTTCTTCTGCTCATTTATTGGACACGACCGCAAAATGCGTGGCAAGTTGATTGTGCAATAAATAGATTCTTGTAAAATCTAATTTTCTAAATAACGCTGTATGGTGGAGCAAAAGCTCCACCAATCTACTTACGGTGTTAATCGATTGTATTTTAATAACTAAAACTATTGTAAAACAAATCATTCATAAGTTTCACTTATCGAAAAACGAAAAATCACAACATATTGTTTTACTTCGCTCAAAATGACGAATAATAGAAAAATAGAGTTTTGCAGGAGTTTCTTTGTGCCCACCCTACGGTAGGATTAAATTTTTGTTTCAGTAAGGGTTTTGCAGGAGTTTCTTTGTGTGAGTTTTAAGTCTGCCGGAAACTATTTTATTTTGCTTTGGAAAATGTACAATACAGCATTTTTATTAATTCATTTAACATAAAAAATATTATGGATAAATTACTTCTTGAAAATAAAGTTATTTTAGTTACAGGAGCATCATCAGGTGTGGGCGAAGCAGTCGCCTTTGCTTGTGCCGAAAATGGAGCAACTGTGGTGCTTTTGGGACGCAATAACAAACGCTTGGAAAATATTTACGACAAAATTACCCAAGCAGGGCTGCCTGAACCATACGCCATTTCGTTTGATTTAAACACGGCGAACGATGCAGAATTTAACGCTTTGGCGGAAACCATTTTTCAGCAAACCAAGCAAATGGACGGCATTGTGCATAGTGCGTCTTATTTTTATGCCTTGTCGCCATTAGAATTTCAAACGGTTGATGAGTGGGTCAATCAATACCGCATTAACACGGTTGCACCGATGGCATTAACGCGTGCGTTTTTGCCCTTATTTAAGCGACAAGGCGGTTCGGTTGTTTTTATCGGTGAAAGCCATTCTGAAACGCCCAAAGCATACTGGGCTGGCTTTGGAGCAAGCCGAGCGGCGGTAAATTACCTGTGCCAGTCATTAGCCGATGAATACAGCCGTTTCCCCAATTTTCGAGCCAATGTCCTAATTCCAGGCTGCGTAGATACCCCCCAACGCCGCAAAACACACCTAGGCGAAAGCCCCACAGAACGCACCCCCATTAACGAAATCGTGCCAAAAATTGTGTGGTATTTGTCCGATAATTCAATCGGCAAAACAGGAGAAATTGTTTATTTACAAGAAGATAAATAACTTTCAGGTTGCCTGAAAATATAAAAAGGACAAAAAAATGCCGACAAATTTAAGCAACAATGCACCATATAGCGTTTTAATCAATACTATCGGCGAAGTATTAGAGCAAGGCAAGGCGTATGTTTTGCAAACGGTCAATCAAGGTATAGTGCAAACCTACTGGGCAATTGGCAAGCACATTGTTGAATTTGAGCAGGCAGGCAATGAAAAAGCGGAATATGGTTCGGCATTACTCAAACGCTTATCAGGTGATTTAACTTTTCGCTACGGCAAAGGTTTTAGTATGAGTAATATCAACAAAATGCGTAAGTTATACCTTGAATATCCAATTTTGCAGACAGTGTCTGCAAAATTATCTTGGAGCCATTTTGTTGAACTTTTAAAACTTGATGACCCATTAGAACGCAGTTTTTACCAAAAAGAATGTGAAAACGCACACTGGGGCGTGCGAGAACTCAAACGGCAGATGAAAAGCATGCTGTTTCAACGCTTGGCATTAAGCAAAAACAAAGACGAAGTATTAAAATTAGCACAAGACGGACAAATTATCGAAAAGCCCGAAGATATTTTAAAAGAGCCGTATATCTTTGAATTTACAGGCTTACCGCAACTGCCCGTTTATAAAGAAGGCGATTTAGAAGTCGCTTTGGTTGAAAATTTAAGCCAGTTTCTGCTTGAATTAGGTAAGGGCTTTGCCTATATCGGCAGACAGCAAAATATCAACATTGCAGGGCGAAATTACAAAATTGATTTGGTTTTTTATCATCGCATTCTCAAATGTTTTGTGTTAATTGACCTAAAAAAAGGCGAAATTCAGCACGAAGACATAGGGCAGATGAATTTTTACCTAAATTATTACCGTGAAGAAATGAACACAGACGGCGATAATGAACCGATTGGCATAGTGCTTGGCAATTATCAAGACAAATTAGTGATGCAATACGCCATGCAAAATATCAGCAATCAGTTGTTTGTTAGCCAGTATCAGTTGTATTTGCCCAATCGAGAACAGTTAGAAAACGAATTTCATCGCTTTTTGCAACAAGATGAATAACTTTCAGGCAGCCTGAAAATAAAAATGGAGCGTAATAAGTATGGAAAATATTGCAGAAATCAATAATAATTTTGCTAATCGTTGGAATAT
>JAFZMY010000065.1 GCA_017553165.1 Neisseriaceae bacterium | reverse complement strand
CAGATGCCGACAGTGATTCCGACATTGATAATGATGGTATTGAGTTATCGTTACAAAAAGATAGCGGTATCGATAATGATGACAAAATCACCAACAATGGTCAGGTTAATGTAACTGGCATTGCCGCAGGACAGGATTGGGTTTACAAAGTTGATGATGGTGCTTGGCAAGCTGGTAGTGGCACTTCATTTAAAGTTGAAGGAGATGCTGACCGTCATATCGTCCAAGTTAGTTTAAGCAAGGATGGTGAGAATCCAATTGATAAAGCAGCCAAAACGCTTGAATTTACATTGGACACCCAAACTCCTGAACCAACATTCACTTCCATATACAACAAAAATACATCTAAACTTACAATCGCCATTAAAGGTGAAGCTAAATCAACAGTTAAAGCTCTGATTGATGGAAAAGAACAAGAAGTTGTGCTTGATGATAATGGTCTTGCTTCTATTGATTATCAGCAACAACCCAATGACCAACAAATCCATGTACAACTTACTGCCACCGATATTGCAGGTAATGAAAGTACGACATTGTCAGACAATGTTAATCTTTTATTGGATACGGTGGAACGCTTAAACAAAACCCAAGAGCAAATTGATGCGAAAACATATACAGGAGATAGTGCTGCGGCTAATTTTGTCTCTGAACATAGTTATATTGAACCAAGTGATTTGCCTTATTTTTTGAGCTGTTTTAGCTATGATACAGCTCTTAAAAACTATCAACTTTCTTTGGAAAATGTCCATAATCACAATGGAATGGGTAAAGGGGCAACGATTGAATATCATCTTGCAAGTCCTAATGATGTAATCAATAATCAACAACTTATATCTACGAGTAATGTAGCTAATGCTACAAATATTAATGCTTATCAAAATTGGGATAGTGTTGATACATCAATAATTGAGTTTGTATTAAATGATATTAGCCAGTATGCCAATATTACTTTCACTCCAACGGATAAGGTAACATATGATGGGATTAACTATATTTTGGCTAATGAATTTGCTGGCAAGTATCCATGGGCTGCTGGTTTATCAAATTTAGGTCAGGATGTATACATAAGAGATATAGATACAGTAATTTCATACACACGAACTTATCATATTACGGAAAATAGTTTTCAAATTTCTGAAGATGAACAATATGCAAGCTTTACTTATAGCACACCACTTCATGAAACATTACATTCATTAGGACTTGCTCATAATTTCAACAGAGATGAGGAAAACAAAATTTTCGATGACAAAACCTTCTACATGGAGAATTCTTCTCCAGAGCAGAATGAGTATTACACAGTTATGTCATATAATTTTATGAATATTTATTTACAAACAGGTTATATTGATGATTCTGGTGTTATCGCTATTAGTCCTCAAATAGATGGTTTGTCCACTACATATCAATATTTAAGCTTTATGCGAACATTTGATGCAGCATATTTACATTATGTTTATGGTGTAGCAGAAAGTCTAAATTCAGGCGATACAACTTATAGTTTCCATAATGCAGTTGCAGGCACGGGTACTAATCAACACCAAATATTAGGCACTGATACCGCACACCACCTTGCCGATGGCACTTATATTGGCAATATGGTTTATATTGCCGATGGTAGTGGCGTGGATACTTTCTCTGCTGCCGATCAAACTGTTGCGGTGCATATCAATTTAACACCTGGCTCTTGGTCATATGTGCAAACTGCTGAAAACATAAAAACAGATGCAGAGAGAAGACTCGTGCTTAATGATGACGGCACAACGGTTAGTGGGCAAATGTTTATCGGTTACGGCACGCAAATTGAAAATGCCGTAGGTGGCAATGGTAACGACACTATCATCGGTAATAATGCTGCTAATTATATTGACGGCGGCAGTGGTGCAGATATTATGCAAGGGAAAGGCGGTGATGATACATACATTGTCGATAATTCCCAAGACCAAGTTATTGAAGAAGCAGATGGTGGTAATGATACGCTCTATGCACTTTGCAGTTATGAATTGTCAGACTATGTTGAAGCTTGTGTTTGTATGGGTGATGGAGATTTTAATATTATTGGCAATTCATTAGATAATATCTTGCTTGGCAACAGTGGTAATAATACCTTATCAGGCGGTGCTGGCAACGATTATCTACAAGGCAAAGGCGGTAGCAATAGCTTAATTGGAGGTGCTGGTCAGGATATATTCGCATTTGATTTGAGTTACTCATATGATTTGAATGGTAATGCTGATACGATTACCGACTTTAATGTCAAGGAAGATAAGTTGGAAGTAAGCTTGTCCGATGTTGTGGAAATAAATGAAAGTAATTGGCAAGATTATTTTGACTATGACCAAATTTCTGGTGATTTGGCTTATTCATATAATTCAAATTCTACTGTCTTTGTCAATATAGGCTCTGATTTGAATTTGAATTGGATTAATTTTAGTATCATTGTTTAAGTCTTATTAGAAAATAAGTCTGCCGGAAAAGTTTAAAAACCGTAGTGTGGGCTTCCCAGCCCACCAATCTCCCGATAGAGCGGAATAAAAAGTTGTTAAAATACAATGGATTAACGCTTACGGCGTTTGGGTGGGCAGGGAAGCCAACCATACGGCAGGATTAAATTTTTGTTTTAGTAAGGGTTTTGCAGGGGGTTTCTATTAATCTTCAAAAACCAATTTCGGTGCTTGTTTATTTTCCACAACTGCTTTATTAACAACAACTTTGCGAATATTTTTTTGGTCAGGCAATTGATACATGCTGTCTAATAGAATTTCTTCCAAAACCGAACGCAATCCACGTGCACCGGTTTTACGTTCCATAGTTAATTTAGCAATTGCACGCAAGGCAGCAGGTTGAATTTCCAACTGCACACCTTCCATAGAAAATAGTGCCTCATATTGCTTAACCAAAGCATTTTTAGGACGTGTAAGAATATCCACCAATGCCTCTTCATCTAACTCTTTCAAAGTAGTAAGCACCGGCAAACGACCGATTAATTCTGGAATCAAACCATATTTAATCAAATCTTCCGGCTCTACTTGGGCAAATAATTCGCCAATATCTTCCGATTCATCTTTACTACTAATCGATGCACCAAAGCCGATTCCACCTTTATCAGAACGGCGGCGAATGATTTTATCCAAACCATCAAATGCACCACCGCAAATAAATAAAATATTAGTAGTATCAATATGAATAAAATCTTGATTTGGGTGTTTGCGTCCGCCCTGTGGAGGTACGGCTGCAACTGTACCCTCAATTAATTTTAACAAGGCTTGTTGTACCCCCTCACCGGAAACATCACGTGTGATAGATGGATTTTCACTTTTGCGCGAAATTTTATCTATTTCATCAATATAAACAATCCCTTGCTGTGCTTTTTCCACATCAAATTCACAAGTACCTAAAAGTTTGGTCAAGATTTGCTCCACATCTTCACCAACATAACCAGCTTCAGTTAAAGTGGTAGCATCAGCCATCACAAACGGAACATCTAATTTACGTGCCAAAGTTTGTGCTAACAAGGTTTTGCCAGAACCAGTCGGTCCAATCAAAAGAATATTACTTTTAGAAATTTCAACATTGCCAACCGCTTTGGGATATTGCAAACGTTTATAATGGTTATACACAGCCACTGCCAACGATTTTTTGGCATATTCTTGACCGATTACATACTCATCTAAATGTTGAACAATTTCTTTCGGTGTAGGCAATTGTTTATTGTCAATACTATTTGAAATATCTTGCGTTTCTTCTTCGCTTGCTAATAAATTAGAGCATTCAGAAATACATTTATCGCAGATGCAAACATGATGTTTGCCCTCTACCAACATCTGAACATCATCTTCGGAACGCTCACAAAAGTCGCATATTTTTTTTTCGCTCATTTACTTTTTACGCCTTTACATCTTTGCGATTTGCAATAACTTTATCAATCAAACCATATTCACAAGCTTCATCAGCAGACATAAAATTATCGCGATCGGTATCTTTTTCCAATTCACTTAATGGTTTACCAGCATGATCTGCCATTAATTGATTAAGTTTTTGTTTGATTTTCAATAATTCTTTGGCATGAATTTCAATATCAGAAGCCTGTCCTGATAAACCACCCAATAGAGGTTGATGAATCATAATGCGGCTATTTGGCAAGGCGAAACGTTTGCCCTTTGCTCCTGCCGATAAAAGAAACGCTCCCATACTGGCTGCTTGTCCTAAACATAATGTTGCCACATCAGGTTTAATAAAATTCATAGTGTCATAAATTGACATGCCAGCTGTAACCGAACCACCAGGTGAATTAATATAAAGATAAATATCTTTATCTGGATTTTCACTTTCAAGAAACAATAATTGTGCTACTACCAAATTGGCACTTTGATCATTGACCGGACCTACCATAAACACAATACGTTCTTTTAGAAGCCGTGAATAAATATCATAAGCTCTTTCACCTCTACCGCTTTGTTCTACAACCATTGGTACTAATGTATTTTCTATCTCGGTCAACATTTTTTATACTCTCTTAAAAACTATCCATAAAAGTCAAAGACTGCCGGAAAACATATTAAATGATGTTTTCCGGCAGTCTATACGATATATTAAGCTTGAATATTGCTACCGTACATCACTTCATCGAAATTGATGTTTTTATCGGTTACTTTTGCTTTACTCAAAATAAACTCAACAACATTTGCTTCGGTTGCCAAAGCAGCTGGACCTTGCATATTTTCTTTGTTTTTTAAGTAATAATTGACTACTTCATCAGGGTCTTCATAACTTTCAGCAAATTCATTGATAACTTTACGCACTTGTGCATCAGTTGCACGCAAATCGTTTTTATCAACAATTTCAGAAATTATCAAACCTAATGTAACACGGCGTTGAGCACGTTCTTCAAAGAAAGAATCTTCCAATTTACCCATTTGTTCAGGTTTCATACCTTGTGATTTGAAGTATTCTTCCATTTCAGAACGTAAACGAGATATTTCTTGCGATAACAATGATTTAGGAATTTCCGGCAGACTTACAGTATCCAAAAGAACTTTCATAACATTTTCTTTGGTCATGCTATCGACACGACGTTTAACCTCACGCTCGATATTTTTCTTGATTTCTGCACGCATGGTATCAATATTGCCATCTTCGATACCTAAACTCATAGCAAATTCTGCATTAACTTCTGGCAATTTATACTCTGCTACATTTTTCAAGCTAATTGTGAATACGGCAGTTTTACCTGCAACATCTTTACCATGATAATCATCAGGGAAAGTAACAGAAACATCACGACTTTCGCCCTCTTTCATACCAATTAAGCCAGCTTCGAACTCTGGCAACATACGACCTTCACCCAAAACAAAAGGATAATTTTCAGCTTTACCGCCAGCAAAAGGAGTACCATCAATTTTGCCATCAAAATCTATAATTACTCTATCACCGTTTTGAGCAGGACGTTCTACATAATCAAATACAGCACGTTGTTTACGTAAAATTTCGATGGTGCGTTCCACATCTTCATCGCTGATATTAGAACAAAGACGTTCCACTTCCTTTTCAGACATATCAGGAATAACAACATCAGGAATCACTTCGAATACTGCATCAACAGTAAAATTATTTTCATCTTCTTGTTTTTCAGTTGCAGTTAAATTTTGTAATGCAGCAACTTTCCACTTTTCCTCACCGGCTAAACGGTAGAACATATCAACCGCACTATCATTCAAAACATCGTTTTGAATAGCCGCACCGTACATATTTTCAATCATACGCATTGGTGCCTTACCAGGACGAAAACCATCAATACGAGCACGTCTTTGGGTATTTCTCAAACGTGCCGCAACTTGAGAGCGAATCCCACTCCACGGAATTGATAATGTGGTTTTACGCATCAAACCTTCTAAATTTTCGACTGTAACTGCCATATTTAATAAACCTTTTGTGTAATAAACTTAAAAAAATTGCAAGCCATATAAATAGTTTTGCTCGCATCAAAATCTAAAACTTCGTAGTGTAACACAAACAAATTTTATTTAGTAAAAAAATACCTATGCAATTATGATAATATCGAACTTTTCGTATATTCTATGTTTAGAAAACAATGGCACGAGTACAAATTTCACTACCAAATTTTATATTTGAAACCAATATTGCCGTACAAATTGGCGACATTAACTATGGCAACCATCTTGCTAACGATGCCATTTTAAAACTATGTCATGAGGCAAGAATACAATTTTTACAAAAACACGGCTACACCGAAATGAATATAGAAGGTTGTGGTCTAATTATGGCTGATGCAATGATTAAATTTTCGCATCAAGCATTTTATGGAGATATTCTGACATTTCGCATTGGCATAGAATCCATAGAAAGAGCAAGTTTTTCTTTGATAACACAAATCTACAATCAAACTCGCCAACAAGAAACAGCCATAGTCAAAAACGGCATGGTTTTTTTCGATTATCAAAAACAAAGCATTTGTAACACGCCAACCGCATTTAAAGAACGTTTCCGGCAGACTGTTTAGATAATTAGTCTCTGCTATTTAACTTGCGAAAATTTAAAAGTTGAGTGTTATTGCGACAATCTCCTAACTACGAATAGAAAAACCACTGCAAAACTTATACAGAAACAAAAAACAACCTGACGTAGAGTGGGTCTTCGACCCACCAAAAAATCATACCATTAAAGGGTAGCCTGAAATATTTGTTTATCCCAACCTGCGGTCTGATGGTGGGTCGAAGACTCACCCTACGAAATTTATTGTAAAAAATTAGGTTTTGCAGGAGTTTCCTTACGGCATTACAAAACTTTTATTCAATGGTATCATAGTATTTTGTGAAACCTATGCAAAACTCGATTTTCTATTAATTCGTCATTTTGAGAGAAGCTAAAAATCTTTATCAAACAATTTATTAGATTCTTCGTTTCTGATAAGTGAAACTCAAAAATGACGAATTTTGCAATAGTCTCCATAGGAAAACAACATGGTTTTGCATTGGCTTCCTTTGTGTGTTGAATTTGTTATCAAATAACGTGTAAAAGGACTGTAAAAATGAAAGACCTTATTTATAAACTGCTTAACATTACCGCTGCTGTATGTACAGCATTAGCTTTAACCGCCTGTGGCCCACAATCGGGGGGGGGGCGAACAACGCTTCTAACTCAACGCGAGGTGTTACCATAGGTTTTGCTCACTGTTGTGTGCGTGGCGAAATTTCTACTATGGACGCATCAGAAGATGCCATTAGACAAATGGCAAAAGAACGTGGTACCAAATTATTGTTTGAAACAGCCAATGAAAGTCAAAACAAAGATGATTTAACAGTTCAAATCAATCAAGTTAAAAACATGATTGATCAAGGTGCAAAATCTGTCATTGTTGTTTTCCAAGCAGCCAAAGGTGATAAGGGGACAGCAGCTAAAACTGAAATTTTAGAATACGCCAAATCCAAAGGAGTAACCATCATTGCCGCACGCCGTCCTGTTGATAAACAATTAGGTTCTCGTTTTGATAATGTATTAAGTGTTGCATCGAGTGCATCAGAAGCAGGTACATATCAAAGCAAAATGGTGGTAGAACAATGGAAAAAACACCCTGAATGGGATTCAAATGAAGATGGCAAAATGCAGTTTGTAATTTTGCAAGGTGATAAAACCAATAAAAAAATGGAAGAAAGAACCAGTGCTTTTATGCGTACTCTAATGACTTCAGATATTGGCGATAAGATAGAACGCATACCTGCTCTTGAAGAAACCAATAGCGAACGCAATAAAGCAAAAGAAATTGTTGCTGGCTGGATTAAATCTGAACAAATCAAAAAAATTGAAGTTATGGTTGGTAATACAGACGATTTAGTCTTGGGTGCTTTGGATGCTTTTAAAGAAGCCAACATACCACCATTGCCACTATTCGGCATGAACGCTATTGATGAGGCTCAACAAGCGGTTAAAAACGGTGAAATGGCAGGTACCGTGTTGCAAGACGTGGTTACTCAATCAAAATTGTCTTATCAAATCGCTGAAAATTTAGCATTAGGCAAAAAGGCGAACGATGGCATTGATTTACAATTTACAGGTGGTAATACTCTAAACGTGCCCTATTCGATTATTACTCCTGATAGTTTAGCCAAATAATTAATAGTTAATCTTAATAAAAAAGTCTGCCGGAAAAGTTTTTAAATATGCTTTCCGGCAGACTTTTTTGTTATTTAAGAAACCCCTGCAAAACCTAATTTTTGAAAAAGAAACGCCGTAGGGTGGGCATCCTTGCCCACCAAATCGTCCAATAGAGCTGAATAAAAAGTTGTTAAAATACAATAGATTAACGCCTGCGGCGTTTTGATTGGTTGTGTTGTCCCACCCTACGGCAGGATTAAATTTTTGTTTCAGTAAGGGTTTTGCAGGAGTTTCTTTAAGCGAATGAAAAACTACGTTTTGCATTATTAAGAAACTCTGTAAAACTTATATTTAATAAGTAAATCAATAGATTGCGAAGTAATTAAGCCTAAATTTA
The DNA here is from genome assembly GCA_017553165.1 of Neisseriaceae bacterium. Classification (GTDB taxonomy): domain Bacteria; phylum Pseudomonadota; class Gammaproteobacteria; order Burkholderiales; family Neisseriaceae; genus RGIG9985. The sequence continues at coordinate 695 of JAFZMY010000065.1, read as the reverse complement.
GGCGAAGCAAAAAAAATAATTTAAAATAGTAGCGTTTTACGGCAGTAGTCATTCGGTGCGTTTTCCATAGTTATGAGATTGCCACTCCATTATTTCATAACGGCTCGCAATGACAATAGTTTTTTAAGTTTTTAGGCTGCCTGAAAGTTAATATCGTGTATTACAACGAAAGTCTATTTGATTTTTTTATAAATTGAATAATGGTTTTGAATGTTTTTCAGGCAGACTGAAAAAAGATACTGTCATTGCGAGCCTTGAACACAGATCAAGGCATGGCAATCTCCCTACAAAGTTACTGTAAAAAATTAGGTTTTGCAGAGAGTTCATGTAAAAAGATCAAATGATTGTAGTATCTCGGTAGTGGTTGTTTGGTACGTTCGTCGTAGTCAGGAGATTGCCATGCAAAAAACTTTGTTTTTTGCTCGCAATGACAGTTGTCTCCATGAATGCAGTGAAGTGTCTGCGAAGAATCTTTATTAAAATAATTAGTTGATATTCTTCCCCTTCCCTTCGTTCAAGGTAACTTTCAATAAATTTTTTTAATGTGGATTAAATGTAGAAATTCATAGCGTTCTTTACACTATTTGCGAGATAATAGTGAAATGAAACTACACAAGAACACCCGATTACTACCATATCAAAGAGCAGCGATATGGCAGGCACATACGCAAGACAAAGTCAGCGTAGCGGCGTTG
>JAFZMY010000064.1 GCA_017553165.1 Neisseriaceae bacterium | reverse complement strand
GCGTCAATACGCCATTTCTGGCTTCTTTTAAAACATTATAGATTGTTGGTCGGCTAACATTGTATTGCCGAGCCAACGCCGCCGACTTTGTCTTGCGTATATGACCGCCATATCGCCGCTCTTTGATACGGTAGTAATCGGCTGTTCTTGTGTAGTTTCATTTCACTATTATCCTGCAAATAGTGTAAAGAACGCTAGGAATTTCTACACTACACTTTGTTTTTATTACCAATAATTATTTTTAACAAATTTTCTAACAAAATTTTACACAATATAACTTGACAAAGTTATCAATAACAAATAGAATTGTAGTTTCTTGTCGGGGCGTAGCGCAGCCCGGTTAGCGCATCTGCTTTGGGAGCAGAGGGTCGTGAGTTCGAATCCCACCGCCCCGACCATCAACTTCAATCCCCCGCATTCGGTAATGCGCCCGTAGCTCAACCGGATAGAGCACCGGCCTTCTAAGCCGGGGGTTACAGGTTCGAGTCCTGTCGGGCGCGCCATTCATATTAAATTTTAATCTCGATGGTGACTGTAGCTCAGTTGGTAGAGCTCTGGATTGTGATTCCAGCGGTCGTGGGTTCGATCCCCATCAGTCACCCCAAATCAACTGAATCATCTAAACGAAAATAATCATTTAATCATTTGATATTTGTGTACACAATTAGCGTATATTGCACATCTGAAGAAGTTGTATAGTCAATTCATACAAAAAGGTTTAAAGGACAAAATGGGTGATATTTTGATAACTTACAAAAAAATATTGCTAATATGATATGATTTATTTATTCCGATTTTTGCTGACAAACATTGTGATGAATTTTTTAGTAAAGTCAAGAACAGAGCGGCTTCGCCGTGTCTTTCGGCATTCTTGACTTTACTAAAAAATTCATCTGATTTAGTCAGCAAGCAAAAATCGCAATAAATAAACAAAAACGGTTTTTAATACTCAAAACCTTTGAACCATGAAAAAACAATATAGATAAGGCGTTCAGAGATTTCTATCACCCCATTTGTCCTTTACACCTACAAAAACTATCTATAGTTGGCACGCCTTGTATATTTTTGGTTTGAATTGACTACATTATGCTACTTACCTAACCTTAAATTGTTATATCTTCGATTGATGTACTATTACATCTCAAATTATTCCAACATCTAATTTCTCACCAGTCTCTTACAATCAAAAAAATAGTGTAATCAACATAGATTACACTATTTTCTAAATGGTGGTAGGTTGTCAGGGGTTCGAACCCTGGACCGACGGATTAAGAGTCCGCTGCTCTACCAACTGAGCTAACAACCCTGAAAGAGTACAATTTTAACAAAACAAAACCATCTTGTCTGATTATTTTTCAACTTAAATTAAAATTAAACCACTGCAAAATTAGCGGATACGTTATACTGTCAAAGCATAGTAGCAAATAAAATAAAACTTCAACTAAAATAAAAATAATATATAACAATTAGTTATGTTTATTATATCATAAAAACGATGCTATAACTGTTCCATATATGCTAATTTCGCACGATTATCTAAACACATTTTCGTAATTTACGTTTAATTTGCTCATTGTTTCAAAATCTTGGCATAATACCGCCCTACTCATTTTAACCCACGAAAAAAAAACACTATGGACGCACTTACTCCTCTTACTCTTTTTTTGTTAATTCTTGCAGGTTCGTTTTCTGGCTTTGCCGCTGGAATGTTAGGCATTGGCGGTGGCATTGTTGTGGTTTCGGCTTTGGTTTATTTATTTCATGGGCAGTTTGGTGCCTCCCTTTATTTGCACCACACCGCAGTAGGCACGGCGTTTGCGGTTATGGTGATTACTGGCTTGGTGAATGTTTTTGCACAGAAAAAGTCTAAAAATGTGGATTGGGCAGTGTGCCGCAAATTTGCTCCTGCCTTATTTGTGGGCGTAATTGTGGGGGCGGCTATATCGTCTGTTTTGTCAGGCAAATTCTTACACATTATTTTCATCATATTTTTATATTACGCATCAATCAAAATGTTTTTATCTGACCCCAAACCGCATAAAGTCAGCGATACAGGCTTGGCAAGCGTGGGCGGCGGTATTGGTTTATTTTCCAGTTGGGTGGGCATTGGCGGCGGAGCGTTAATGGTGCCGTTTTTCCGCTATTGCGGCTTGACGGCACATCACGCCATT
>JAFZMY010000063.1 GCA_017553165.1 Neisseriaceae bacterium | reverse complement strand
TTCTTTTCAGGCTGCCTGAAAATATTTTGCACCCATTTGCTCCGTTAATGAAAAACATTCCGATTTTGGCTTTAACTTTTTTCCTGTGGAGGACGGCAAAATGAATGCGTATTTACTGATTAAAACCCTGCACATTATTTCATCTGTGTTAATGGTAGGTACAGGTTTTGGTTCGGCGTTTTATTTGTTTTTTGCAAACCGTTCAAACTCGATTGCGGCACAGGCGGTTGTGTCTAAATGGGTAATGCGTGCGGATTATTATTTCACCACGCCTGCGGTTATTTTTCAGCCTTTGTCTGGCTTGTGGATGCTGCATTATTTGGGTATGCCGTGGGAATGGTCGGAAATGTGGCTGTGGGTGAAATGGACTTTGGCTTTATACGCATTGGCTGGGGCGTGTTGGTTGCCTGTGGTGTGGTTGCAAATCAAAATGTACAAAATGGCTCAAACCGCCTACCAAAACGGCGACAGCGAATTGCCGCCTGTGTATAAAAAATACCAAAAATGGTGGGAATTATTGGGCTATCCTGCGTTTATTGCTATGGTTGTGGTGTATTTTTTAATGGTGATAAAACCGTTTTAATGTGATTTACGGATGCCTGAAAAAGTTTAATTCAAATATTCAGGCTGCCTGAAATAAATTTATTGTGTCATATATCTGACAAATTTAAACCAAATTACTATGGCTGAACAGATAAATATGCCTGCCCACCTTGCACTTTCTATTGCGATACCTGTTTGTTTTTTATAGAACATAAAACCGCTTACACAAGCAAGGATAACGCCGATGATGATAAATAATAAGGGAATTAAGTTAAATGACATAAATTGCTCCGTAAGGGTGAAAAATTTTATAAGGCTTGCTTTGTCAAGCAAGCCTTATAGAGTACTCTATAAGCAAATGCTGAATACTAATGATTGATGATTTTCAGGCAGCCTGAAAGGATATATGATGAATAATAATGTCAATGTTGGCGGACAAGTACAACGCTTTTTTATGGGGATTATTTTGCCGATTGCCCCACTTTTTATATGGTATTTTATATTTACAAAACCATTTGAAACAATAGGTTGGGTGTTTATTACGGTGGCATTTTGTGCTATTCCACTTGTGTTCATCAATTTGATTATCGAAAGATTGCAAACGCATAATACTTTTCTATTTTTTGTTTTTTCTGTTTTGGTTTTATTGGGTTATATGTGTTTAACTTTATCGACGGCTTATCTGATTGTTTTCTTTTGGTGTATTGTGCCAGGTTGTTTGATTACAATACCGATTTTGCGTTGGCATTATTTGCATGGCAAAAATAAAGAAGAATTTATTGAAGTAGATTATTTTAATATTTAGGCAGCCTGAAAGATATGTAAAGGAGATATGATGAACAATCATCTCAAAGTAGGTGGAAAATGGCAACGCTTTTTTATAGGCTTGATTTTGCCGACTATTTTTATGTCGCCATTTTTACTTATTTTGTTATTTTCATTTCCCCAAGAGTTGTTAATGGAAAAGTTCTTGGGGACGATTGTTTGTGTCTTGGTACTTGTTGGCATAAGCCTGATTATTGAACAATTACAAAAATACAATAATTTCTTGTTTTTTCTATTTTCTATTTTGGTTTTGTTGGTTTATATGTTTTTAACCGCATTCACGATTTATCTACTTGCATTTTTTTGGTCTATTGTGCCAAGTTGGTTGATTACCATACCGATTTTACGTTGGCATTATTTGCATTGTAAGAAGAAAGTGGATATTCAGGCAGCCTGAAAGATTGGGTTTGTTCTTTGTGGTAGGGAGATTGCCACGCCTTACCGTTGGTAAGGCTCGCAATGACAGTATGGGTTTTGTAAGGCTTTCAGGCAGCCTTAAAACAAATATTAGGAGCAAAGAATGAATATTGTATTATTAGGCGGTTCTGGTTTTGTGGGTTCTCGTGTTGCTAAAATTTTACGCAATAAAGGACATAATGTTGTAACACCCACTCATCAGGAATTAGATTTACTCAAACCTAATCCTGCTGAAATTGAAAAGATTTTTGCAAATCAATCTGTCATTATCAATGCGGTTGGGGTAATGAGCAGTTTTCCCGAAGTATTAGAAAAAGTGCATTACCAAACGCCCAAATTATTAGCCGAAATAGCGGTGAAAATGGGTATTAAAAAATGGGTGCAATTATCGGCTTTGGGAGCAGATGAACATAATCAAACCGCATTTTTATCCAGTAAGGGGCGTGGCGATAATGCGGTGCGTGAAATTGTGCCAAATGTCGCCATTGCTCGCCCATCGGTAATTTATGGGCGTGGCGGAGCAAGTTGTGAGTTGTTTATTAAATTAGCCAAACTGCCGATTTTAGGGCTGCCTGAAAAAGGCAATTTCGCTTTACAACCTGTTTTTGTCGATGAAGTAGCACAGGGCTTGGTAAATATGGCTGAAAATCCAATGCTACACGGCACAATCGTGAATATGACGGGGGCTCAAAAAGTGAGTTTGGCAGAATATCTTGCCGTAATGCGGAAAAACCTACACCATAAACCGCCTGCGAAAGTGTTGAATATTCCGATAAGTGCAATCAAACCGTTTTTGCCAATTACCAAAATATTGAGTAACGGTATGTTAAGCCCTGACAGCATCAAAATGCTGCAAGACGGCAATACGGCGGATAATGGAGATTTTGCTGTAATATTGGGTTATCAACCTAAAACACCAGAAGAATTTGTTAAAATAGGTTAAAATAGTCTGCCGGAAAGACTTTCCGGCAGACTGAAACCTTTGCAAAATTCGTCATTCTGAATTTTCTGCAGGAAAATAAATAATCTTAACTTGTTGTTTTTATAAAATATTCTTCGCTTACACTCGGAATGACTAACTATAAAAATATGGTTTTGCAAAAGTTTTAGACTATTTAAATAATTGAAATTTACACATTTAGTATTTGTATATCTTTAATAAGTAATTGATAAGAAGATTGTTATGAATGATAAATTTATTTCATTGTCTAATCGTATTGCTAAAAATTATAAACATTTACGCAAAATGATGCATAAATCGCAAATTGAAGCATATCGTATTTATGATAGAGATTTACCAGAATTTCCTTTTGCTATTGATATTTATGCTAATCATTTGCATATTCAAGAATATGATACCGGTTGGAAAATATCTGAACAAGATTATCAGGAATGGATAGATAATGTTATTCAAGCGGTTTGTGCGGCAAGTAATATTGATATTAAAAATATCCATCTTAAAAAACGTTCTCGACAACGTGGTACGTTACAGTATGAAAAGCAAAATATTAATAGTGCTGATTTTGTTGTAATGGAAAATAATTTACGTTTTTTTATTAATTTAGATACTTATTTGGATAGCGGTTTATTTCTTGATCATCGTAATCTTCGTTCACATATTAAAAAAGAATCTGCCGGAAAACGTTTTCTTAATTTATTTGCATATACTGGAAGCTTTACTGTTTATGCGGTAGCTGGTGGAGCAATATATAGTGAAACTGTTGATTTATCTAATACTTATTTGGATTGGGCAAAACGTAATTTTATATTAAATAATATAAATGATGAAAATCATTGTGTTATTCGTCAAGATGTTTTTGTTTATTTGCAAAATGCTATTGCGGAAAAAAAGAAGTTTGATTTAATTGTAATGGATCCTCCTACTTTTTCCAATAGCAAAAAAATGACAGATATTTTGGATATACAAAGAGATCATATAAAATTAATTGAGCAGGCTATGCAATTGTTAGATTTTGATGGAATATTATATTTTTCTAATAATTTAAGAACATTTGTATTGGATAAAAGTATTATGCAAAAATATTTGGTTACTGATATTTCTCTTAAAACTATTCCAAATGATTTTCGTAATAAAAAAATTCATTATTGTTGGAAAATTAAACATAGATAAAGTTGTTATATATAAGATTATCATAAAATTTCCGGCAGACTTATAATTAAAAAAAAGCCCCCAACTGTGGGGGCAAAAAATTAAGGAACACAAACCACTACCAAACTTTTAATAACATATTGTTTTTATGCTGCAATTGATTTGTCTATAAACTGTAAATCGTTTCCGTCTAATGAATAAGAAATACCATCATAAGATAGCAATTTTCCTTGTTGCGGTCTAAATTCGCATAAACATATTTCTTCTATATTGTCTAATAATATTTTGCTTACATTTTGTTTTAATGTGGCAAATGCCATACTATAACGTGATTCGTGTAATGACATTGCTCTTGCCATTACTATCCAAGTTAAGCTTGTTTTTTGATATTTATTAATATTTTCAATCAACAAAATTGCAACTTGTGGTGCAAGATGCAAATTATGAATTTCTGCATCTTTTCTTGGTAATGCAATGTAATAGCAATTATTTAATACAATATATGGTGCATAAGCTATATTGGGATTATTGCTATTTTGTTGTGTTGCAAACATTAAATAATTAGTATTTTGATGTAGCAACATTACGTCATCGCTTAATTGCTTAAATGTTTGTGTCATAGCTTTTCTTGAAACCCTTATGTTTAATTTTTTCTAACGAATACTTGTTGGTATGGCTGTAATATTAACAAGAATTATTATCATTTACAAGCTAAAAATTAGTAATCAGGGAAAAATTTTTATAATTTATTGATATTAAATATATTTTTTAAAAAAAATAAAACTTATGAGACTCATGCGAAACCTAACTTTTAAAAGGTCAGGTAGTAGGAGTGGTTATTATTCATGCGATTAAATTCACATTTTCATGCGACTTGAAAATATGAAATCAGTTTTTTGTAGTTTGGAGATTGCTTACGCTCTGGTAGACATATCCGTAAGCAATAAACACTTTCGGCTAATTGCCGGCTTTCATCACGGCTCGCTTTTGACAGATACATTTGAAACCACTGCAAAACTGGCATTTGTGGCACATTTTGTAATGTTGTGCGCTGCTTTCAATGACAAGCCTTTCTATTTGTTATGTCTTACGATTTCTCTGTACAACTTATGCTTCGAACTTATCTCACATCTACCAATTTTGCACTTGTTAGTTGAATGTGCGTTAAAATTCAAAAAGCTACACCTAACAAAATATTGGCAGTCAATAGCTCTGACTACTACATGATTGTAGTTTGTTGCTGTGTGGATTTTGCAGGAGTTTCAAATATTGGATGAAACTCCTGCAAAACCCTTACTGAAACAAAAATTTAATCCTGCCGTAGGGTGGGCTTCCCAGCCCACCAAAACGCCGTAGGCATTAATCTATTGTATTTTAACAATTTTTTATTCCGCCCTATCGGGCGGTTGGTGGGCTGGGAAGCCCACCCTACGGCGTTTCTTTTTCAAAAATTAGGTTTTGCAGGGGGTTCTGGATTGGAAATAATGAGTAGAATTTACTATGTTTTCCGGCAGTCTATTTATATGCTTATTTTATGTTTAAGCATCTTTTGCATAAGATTTTTTTGCGTTAAACTTGAAAGGATTGCAGGTATTGGTGATTTAATATGAATAATGACAGAAAATTATTGATTGCTTTATGTGCAGGGGAGGCATCGGGAGACCTCTTGGGGGCACATTTGATTAATGCTATCAAAAAACTTTATCCTAATTGCGAATTTATTGGCATTGGTGGTAAAAAAATGATTTCAGTAGGTTGTAATAGCCTATATCCACAAGAAAAATTATCAGTTAGAGGTTTTGCAGAAGTAGTAAATAGACTGCCGGAAATTCTTTCGATTAGAAAAGGTTTAATCAAAAAATTATTACAACGTTGTCCTGATGTATTTGTTGGCATTGATTTGCCAGATTTTAATTTTGGAGTAGAAAAACAACTCAAACAAGCAGGTATTGCAACTGTACACTATGTTAGTCCATCGGTTTGGGCTTGGCGGAGTAGGCGAGTTGAGAAAATAGTGCAAATTGTTGATAAGGTATTATGTTTATTCCCAATGGAAGCAGAGTTATACCGCAACGCAGGTGGAGACGCACAATTTGTAGGACATCCATTAGCACAAACCATTGAAGAAGAGAACGACCGTGCATATGCTCGTCGTGCTTTGACTTTGCCGCAAGATATACCAGTTTTTACGCTTATGCCTGGTTCCAGAATTAGTGAATTAGAATATTTAGTAGAAGATTTTTTACGCGGTGCGGCTCTTGTTTGGAAAAAATATTCAAGTTCTCAATTTTTAATTCCATCTGCAACTAATGAAACTAATACTTATTTACGTAATTTATTACAACGCGATGAATATCGCCGCTTGCCAGTGCGACTTTTATACGGACGTGCTCAAACTGCAATTGTCGCATCAGATGCAGTATTAGTTGCCAGTGGCACAGCATCATTAGAAACTGCTTTATGCAGAAGACCAATGGTAGTTGCGTATCGCGTTTCCCCAATCACATTTGCGATAGCTAAAAATTTAGTTAAATTACCGTATGTTGCTTTACCTAATATTTTGTTACAAAAATTCGCTGTACCAGAATTATTACAAGGTGAAGTTAATGCAGAAAAAATATCTAAAATGCTATGTTATTGGTATGAATCACCTGAACATGTAGCCAAGTTACAGCAAGATTTTGCTATATTGCATCAAACCTTAAAGCAGGATACAGATATATTAGCAGCCAAAGCTGTATTAGATGTAATTGATAAACACTCTCGATCAAAGTTACAAAAGGAATTAAACCATGCAAATAATCCACACCATCAATGAATTAAACACTTGGAGAAAACAACAACAAATCGCATTCGTACCCACTATGGGAAACTTACATGCTGGACATTTAGCATTAGTAAAGGCAGCCAAAGAGCATGCAGAACATGTAGTAGTTAGCATATTTGTTAATCCATTGCAGTTTGGACAAGGCGAGGATTATTCATCTTATCCACGCACATTGCAGGAAGATGCAGATAAATTAATCGAATGTGGCGTAGATGTATTATTTGCACCTGATGTAAAAGAACTATATCCACATACTAACCAAGATTATTGCGTTGAACCACCAGCATTACAGCATGAATTATGCGGACGTTTTCGACCTGGACATTTTCGCGGAGTGGCAACAGTTGTGTTAAAACTATTCAATATAGTCAGACCAGATTTTGCATGCTTTGGTAAAAAAGATTATCAACAATTAGCGATTATTCAAGGCATGGTTGCAGATTTAAATGTACCAGTAACAATTATTCCGGTAGACACTGGACGAGATATTGATGGTTTAGCACTTTCCAGTCGCAATGGTTATTTAAGCCCACAAGAGAGAGTAATAGCACCGCAACTATATCAAATGTTATGTTGGGTACGTGATGAATTAATAGCAGGAAGACGTGATTTTGCAAGCTTACAAACCGATGCTATGATGAAATTAAATCAACAAGGCTGGCAAACTGATTATATAGAAATTCGTGATGCTAAAACTTTGGAAAAAGCCAATGAAAATCATCATGATATAGTTATTTTGGCAGCATCACGATTATCCAATACACGTTTAATTGATAATTTGGAAGTGCATATTTGATTGATAGAAACTCTTGCAAAATCCGTCATGCGTAAGTTGAGCGTAGCAAAACGAAGAATATCAACTTGTTGTTTTATAACTATTCTTTGCTACGCTTGCGAATTATAAATGGAGACCACCGCAAAACTAGCATCTGAGGCATATTTCTTCGTTCTGCGTTGCTCGCAAAACTCGTCTAACTAATTGTTATGTCTTCGTTTTGCTGTGCTACTACGCCTCGAACTATGCTCACATCTACCAGTTTTGCAGTGGTTTCTACAACTTTGAAATATGCTTTCATCTACCAGTTTTGCAAAGGTATCCATTTGTAAGAAACCCATGCAAAACCTAATTTTTGAAAAAGAAACGCCGTAGGGTGGGCTTACCAGCCCACCAACCGCCCGATAAGGCGGAATAAAAAGTTGTTAAAATACAATGGATTAATGTCTACGGCGTTTTGGTGGGTTGTGTTGTCTCACCCTACGGCAGGATTAAATTTTTGTTTCAGTAAGGGTTTTGCAGTGGTTTCTGAAAAATGGTTTTGCATGAGTTTCAAAAAACAAAAAAAACAGCAAGTTAACCCTGCTGTTTTTTTGTTTTTTGAAATCATAGATAGATTACTTAATACCCACTGCCTCTTTGGCTTTTTTACGCAATTCGTATTTTTGCACTTTACTGGTTGCGGTTTTAGGCAATTCTTGGAAAATAACTCGTTTGGGTACTTTGAAACGTGCCATGTGAGAACGACAATATTCAACCACTTCTTCTTCGGTTAAACGTGCATTGGGTTTTAATTCAATAAATGCAACTGGCACTTCGCCCCATTTTTCATCAGGCACAGCAACAATCGCACAAGCTAAAACTGATGGATGTTTATATAAAACATCTTCCAATTCCACGCTGGAAATATTTTCACCGCCAGAAATGATAATGTCTTTGCTACGGTCGCGAATTTGTGCATAACCCTCGCTATCCAACACGGCTAAATCACCGGTATGAAACCAACCTCCGGCAAAAGCAGCATCTGTTGCTTCCTTGTTTTTCAAATAGCCTTTCATCACCAAGTTGCCACGGAACATGATTTCCCCCATATCTTGTGCATCGTTTTCCACGATGTCCATAGTATTAGGATTCATCACCATTAAACCGTTTTGCAACATATTACGTACGCCTTGACGTGATTTTTTAGCAGCACGTTCTTCTAATGGCAAATCAGCCCATTCTTCACGTTCAACGCAAACGGACGATGGACCGTAAACCTCTGTCAAACCATAAACGTGAGTGATTTCAAAACCAATTTTTTCCATTGCCTCTAAAACTGCAACTGGCGGTGCAGCACCTGAAATTTCGCCTTTAACTTTATGATTAATACCGGCTTTAAGTTCATCTGGAGCTTCGGCTAATGTTTTATGCACAATCGGTGCGGCACAGTAGTGAGTTACTTTTTCACGGCGAATTAGGTCAAAGCATACTTTTGCATCTACTTTACGTAAGCAGACATTAACTCCGGCACGTGCGGCAACAGTCCATGGGAAGCACCAACCGTTACAATGGAACATTGGCAATGTCCATAAATAAACTGGATAGCGTGGCATATTCCATTCGATGATATTAGATAGGGCATTGAGAGCTGCACCGCGATGATGATATACAACCCCTTTGGGGTCGCCAGTTGTTCCTGATGTGTAGTTCAGTGCGATTGCGTCCCATTCGTCTTGTGGAAACGACCAGTCGTACATATTTTTTGCTGAATTTAATAAGCTTTCGTAATCAATGTCTGCGTGTTTAGATAATGGTGCAGGTGGTCCTAAAACATCATTGACTTGAATAATATACAATGCTGGCAATTCTTCACGAATACGTGGCAACATGTGCAAAAATTCTGTATCAACAAATAAAACTTTCGCTTCGCCATGTTTCATGCAAAAAATCAAAGCCTCAACATCTAAACGCACATTTAATGTAGATAATACCCCACCTGACATTGGCACTCCAAAATGTGCTTCAACCATTTCAGGTGTATTTAGCAAAATTGTTGCCACAGTTACATTGCGTTTTACACCGTATTGACGTAGTGCCACAGCTAAACGGCGACAACGGTCGTATGTTTCACCCCAAGTTCTGCGAATGTTTCCATGTACAATCGCCAATTTATGTGGATAAACCTCCGATGTTCTAACGAAGTAATCAATTGGAGTTAAGGGTGCAAAGTTTGCCTCTCGACGTTCTAAACCAGTATCAAAATCAGCCATTTTTATGTCCTTGATTTGTGTTTACAAAACGCACTCACGGTACGACATTGAGTACAACCCATGTTAGTAGTACCTTATGAAACATAAGCTAACAGTGAGATGTTAGGCGTTTTTTCCTTTAATGACAAGGTTTGCACGTCATGCGATGCAATAAATGCCAGATTATAGGAGTTTATATTTATAAAACACTGCCGGAAAGAAACTCCTGCAAAACTGGTATCTGTAGCACATTTCGTACGTTTGCGTTGCTCGAAAACTCGCCTAACTATTTGTTATGTATTCGTTTTCTGTGCTACTACGACTTGAACTGCACTCACATCTACCAGTTTTGCAGGAGTTTCGGAAAGCTTATAAAAAACTTTCCGGCAGACTGAAACCTTTGCAAAATTAGCATCTCTTTGAAGCTCCTGAAAAACCCTATCAGAAACAAAAATTTAATCCTGCCGTAGGGTGGGCTTCTCAGCCCACTATAACGCTGTGGGCGTTAATTCATTGTATTTCAACGATTTTTATTCCGCCATGTCGGGCGGTTTGGTGGGCTGGTAAGCCCACCCTACGGCGTTTCTTTTTCAAAAATTAGGTTTTGCAGGGGTTTCTCTTTGCACATTTCGTACGTTTGCATTGCTCGCAAACAAAGCCTAACTACTTGTTATGTCTTCGTTTGCTGTGCTACTACAACTTTGAAATCTGCTCACATCTACTATGTTTTGCAAAGGTTTCAGACTATTTATAATTTATAAAGTCTGCCGGAAAGGTTTTAATTGCAAATTATTAATCAATTTTATCAATATGCGTACCAGATAATGCTCTACTGATATTGCGGTTCATACGTCGCATAGCAAATTCATCGCTGTCTGCATTAAGTTGATTTACCATTTCGCGTAAAATGTTTATGTCTTCGCTTGTTAATGCTTGTTGCAATTGTTTGATTGATTTTTGTAGTTTGTCAATTTCGTCTGAATTTAATAAATCGCTATCCAAAGCTAATGCACTATTAACTGCATTCAATAAACTTTCTGCATCTACCCGTGCTTCTTGCAAGCGTCTATGCTGCATATCATCATCGGCATGAGCGATGGAGTCTTGTAGCATACGCGTTATTTCTTCATCATTTAAGCCATACGATGGTTTAACTTCGATTTGAGCGGCTACACCAGTGCTTTGTTCGTGTGCAGATACAGATAACAAACCGTCAGCATCAACTTGAAAGGTAACTCTAATTCGTGCCGCACCTGCTACCATTGGTGGAATACCTGATAATGTAAAACGTGCTAATGAACGACAATCAGCAACTTTATCACGCTCACCTTGCACTACATGAATCATCATGGCAGTTTGTCCATCTTGGAAAGTGGTGAAATCTTGTGCTTTGGCAATGGGAATAGTGCTATTGCGTGGAATGATTTTCTCGGTCAAACCGCCATAAGTTTCAATTCCCAAAGATAGCGGAGTTACATCTAATAGCAACCATTCATCATCTGCCTTGTTGCCAACCAAAGTATTTGCCTGTATTGCAGCACCTAATGCTACTACTTGGTCTGGGTCTAAATTTGTTAATGGAGTTTGTCCAAAAAATGTAGCAACACCTTGCCTGATATGGGGCATACGAGTTGCTCCACCAACCATGATAATGCCATCGATTTGTGATTTATTTACATTGGCATCTTTCAGGGCAATTCGCACTGGTTCCATTGTTTTGTTTAATAAGTGCTGGGTTATGCGGAAAAATTCAGCCTGTGTTAATTCGGCATGAAATTTATCACCATTGCCAAGAGTAGTTTCAATAATTGCCGTATGATTGGAAGTTAAATGTTCTTTGGCTTTACGCGATAATCCTAATAAAGCTTGTCGGTCTTGTTCGTTTAAGATGTGTGTTTCTGTTTTTTCTAATAGATGACAAAAAATGCAATGATCAAAATCATCTCCACCCAAAGAACTATTACCATTGGTGGATAAAACTCTAAAAATACCTTTTTCTAATTTCAAAATAGATACATCAAAAGTTCCACCACCTAAATCGTATACCACAAAAGTACCTTCGGAACGATTATCCAATCCATAAGCAATTGCAGCGGCTGTTGGTTCGTTAAGCAATCTTAAAACGTGTAATCCTGCTAATTTTGCAGCGTCTTTGGTTGCCTGACGTTGAGCGTCATCAAAATAAGCAGGTACGGTAATTACAGCACCAGATAATTCTCCGCCCAAAGTTTTTTCGGCACGTTCTTTGAGAGTTTTTAAAATTTCAGCAGAAACTTCAATTGGATTTTTAGCACCTTGTCTGGTCTGAATTTCAATCAAATTATCGTTTTCCAAAAAACGATATGGCATAAAATGACCATCAGAAAAATCAGATAAATTTTTTCCAATCAAACGCTTAACCGAACTAATTGTATTTAGAGGGTCGGCAACTTGTGCATGCAGTGCATCAACACCAGTTTTAATCTCTCCATTATCAGCAAAACGCACAACTGATGGCAAAATAACATTACCATTTTCATCAGCCAAACAACGTGCATGAGAGCTTATTACCGATGCAACCAAACTATTGGTGGTACCTAAATCAATACCTACCGATAAACGATGTTGATGTGGTGCGGCAAACATGCCAGGCTCTGAAATTTGTAATAAGGTCATAATAATCTAATCTTTATACATTATTTAAATTATTTTCCGGCAGACTATGTTTTATTAATTTATTGATAGCATCAAATACAAGTTCATATGATAAATCCTCTAAACAACGCATATGTCCCAAAGGACATTCACGTTCAAAACAAGGACTGCATTCTAAATTTAAACTTAATATTTCTACGCATTCAGACAATGGTGGGGTATGGTCTGCCGAAGATGAACCATAAATCACTACAATTGGGCGTTGCAATGCTGCTGCAATGTGCATTAAACCCGAATCATTACATACCACCACATTACTCAATGCCAATAAATCAACAGCTTCATCTAATTTTGTTTTACCACAAAGATTAATCCCTAAACCTCCTGATAATTCTGTAATTTCCTGTGCAATCGGTGCATCTTTATGTGAACCAAAATACCAAACCTGCCAACCTTTTTCCACACACTGTCTTACCACCTGTGCAAAATGTTTTACAGGCCAACGTTTAGCAATACCATATTCTGCACCAGGACAAATCGATACAATCGGACGTTCTAAATTTAAGGAAAATTTTTCTACACTTGCAGCTTGGCTTTGAGAATCAACGGTTAAAACCGGCATAGGCGAATTTATTGGTAATGACTGTGTAACCGGATAAGATAACGATGTGTATCTATCAACCATCTTGGGCAATTTCACTTCATTTAAAACGCGAATATCATTGATTAAGTGATAACGCATTTCACCAACAAAACCAGTACGAATTGGGATTTTCGCAAAATAAGGAACTAATGCTGATTTCATCGAATTAGGCAGAATCAAGGCACGAGTAAAACCTTGTTTACCTAACATACGTCCTAATCGCATACGTTTTAATAATTTTAATTCGCCATGCCCAAATGGATTTTCTAAAACTTCATCTACTTCCGGCATACGTTTTAACACTGGCAACGACCATTTAGGTGCAAATACGTGAATAGTTGCATCTGGATATTGCTGTCGCAATAATGCAAGCGATGGTTGTGCCATCACACAATCACCAATCCAAGATGGTGCAATTACCAATATTTTTTCACGCCCAATAGAACTCATTGTTCAATCTTTTTAAAACTTAAAAATTAGCAAACCGTGCATTGTACTCTATCGCTATAAAAGTCGGTGAACTTAACTAAAATATATACACTGCCGGAAAAGTTTAATTTGGTAAATTAGCAATACTTATATCCATAATTTTAAAATTTAGTTCAAATAAAAACACTCATTGCACATCATGTTTGACATAAATCAATAACAGCTATTAATTACATCTATACAATGCACGGAAAGTTGGCAGTGCAACTAAAACTTATTTTTAAATTTATTTTATTAAGGGAACGCTATCATGGGACTTTTTGCAAAATTATTTAGCTCTCAAATCGGACTTCTGTCACTTTTCACTATTGGGTTTGTCATTGTTATGGCTATTTTCCTGTTTATTTGGGTAGGAAAACAAGCACAAAAGGATGCGGAAAACGCACAAGATTGATTTTTAGTTGCGTGGTTTATTAATTGGTTTGATTGTTTATTTTTATGTAGAGTCTTTTTCCTCTTGATGTGTGTGTTCGGTGTGGCGGTTGTCACACCTTTTTTTTGTATAAAAAAAATAGAAGTAAAGTTGTTAATATCATCTACGATTTTATATACATTTATTAGTTCATAATGAAACGTCTATAATACGTAAAGATTTTTTTGCTATTCCTAAAAAACAATATGAAACAAACAACACACATGAATCATCAAGAAAAGCGTGTTTCTGCCATTTTATCGTTTGTATATGTGCTACGTCTGTTAGGGATTTTCCTACTTCTTCCCATTTTCACCTTGTGGGCAAGCACGTTAGATGGTGGCGACAATAAAATGTTGGTAGGCTTATCATTTGGAATTTATGGTTTAACTCAAGCTATTTTCCAGTTGCCATTAGGCATAGCCTCTGACCGTTTTGGACGTAAAAATGTAATTTGTATTGGTCTAACATTATTTGCTTTGGGAAGTTTTTTATCTGCATTTGCCGATAATCTAATCTTTTTAACCATAGCACGTGCCCTGCAAGGAATGGGAGCAGTTAGTGCTGCGGTAACCGCACTTTTAGCAGATTTAACTCGTGATGAGGTGCGTACTCGTGCAATGTCAATTATTGGTTTAAGTATTGCTATGACTTTCTCCGTCAGTCTAATCATTGCACCGATTTTAGAAAGTCTTATTGGTGTATCAGGAATTTTTATCTTGATGGGAATATTGATTATTATTGGAATTTTGGTCATACGTTTTATTGTTCCCAACCCTCCGCAAATTCAAATCAGAGAAGATATTGCTACTAATGTGGCAACTTTGCCTTTGGTATTTAAAAATGCTTCTTTGTGGCGTTTGAATTTTGGCATTTTTGCTTTGCATTGTGCTCAAATGGCAATGTTTGTTGCACTGCCATTTGTTATATCACAATATGTAGATATACAACGTAGTGAGTTGTGGAAGATATATTTTCCTGTAACCATAATTGGCATTATTGCTATGGTTCCGGCAGTTGCTATTGGAGAGATACGCGGCAAATTAAAACAAACGTTATTAATCGCAATTATTCTATTAGCAATAGCTCAATTTGGATTGAGTGTTAATCATAATTTGATAGCAATTTTGATAATGTTATCGTTATATTTTATTGGCTTAAATATTGCGGAGGCAATATTACCATCTTGGGTATCAAAAATTTCACCATCAACCTTAAAGGGTAGTGCAATGGGTGTATATAACACTGCCATGTCGTTAGGATTATTTTCCGGCAGTCTCATTGGTGGAATATTGATGCAATATGTAGGAATAAATGCCGTATTCATATTTTGCGGATTCTTGATGATAGTTTGGGGATTGTTTGTGTTTGGTGCTGCTGCACCGCTTCCAGTAAAAACATTGATAGAAAACATACCTTCTTCTTGGCAAAATAACCTCGAAACTTTAAACTATCGCCTACACGAAATGCGAGGGGTAACAGAAGTTGCCTTTTCATCTGATAAAAAAATCCTTTATCTCAAAGTGTTATCCAAAGATTTTGAACAAGATAATTTAAAAACTCTTTTTGCGGAGGCTTCTGATTATGTCAGTAAATAAAGTTGTATTAGTTGGTCGCTTGGGTCGCGATCCTGAAACTCGTTATATGTCCAATAATGAACCAGTTTGCAATTTCTCAATTGCTACTGATGAATCTTGGAAAGATAAAGATGGTAATCGCCAACAGCGTACTGAATGGCACAATATTGTTGTTTATCGCCGTTTGGCAGAAATTTGCCAACAATACTTAAAAAAAGGTAGTTTAGTATTCATCGATGGCAAAATTTCATCACGTAAATATACTGGCAAAGATGGTATCGAACGCACTGCTTACGATATTATTGCTAATGATATGAAAATGTTAGGTTCACGTAACGAAAATGCAGGCAATAGCGGATATTCACCATTCCCAGAAGAATCTGCACCATCTGCTGACAATAGTACTCCACCAGAACCACCACGCCGTCCAGTAGATGATAAACCTGCTGAACCAATGAACGATTTGGAAGATGATATTCCGTTTTAATCAATAAATATAAAAACATCATTTATTAGTTTGTTTTCCGGCAGACTTTATAATTATAAATAGAGTCTGCCGGAAACATATTTAAATTCTTTCCGGCAGACTGAAACCTTTGCAAAACTGTCATATGCGGCACATTTCGTACGTTTGCGTTGCTTTTCAACGACAAGCTTTTCTACTTGTTATGTCTTCGTTTGCTGTGCTACTACAACTTTGAAATCTGCTCACATCTACTATGTTTTGCAAAGGTTTCAGACTATTGAAATATATTATTCATATTAAAAAAATCAACAAGTTAATAAAAATTAATTAAAAAATATTCTTATTATGTATTTCCGGCAGACTTGTGCTAACTATCAGTTGCCAAACTCAATCGTATTGTTTATCGAGATTTTACTGATTAACTTGTGATAAAATCTTGGCTTTTTGTGGCACTAATAAGACGTTTATTAACAAACTTTACACGTGCTTCAAATCTTAAAAATTCATTGACAAACCGCAACCTATTTAAAAGGAACAATCTATGTTAGCAGAATATCGCAAAGCCGCCGCAGAGCGTGAAGCATTAGGCATTCCCGCTTTGGCGTTATCCAAAGAGCAAACCGAAGGTTTGGTTCAATTATTGCAAAATCCGCCAGCGGGCGAAGAAGACTTTTTGGTGCATTTGTTGTCGCACCGTGTGCCGCCTGGTGTTGATGATGCCTCCAAAGTGAAAGCCGAATTTTTGGAAAATATTGCCAAAGGTTCTTTGAAATCGCCTTTGGTTAGCCCTGAAAAAGCCACTGAATTACTTGGCACTATGTTGGGTGGT
>JAFZMY010000062.1 GCA_017553165.1 Neisseriaceae bacterium | reverse complement strand
CTGTTCCAACGCAGGCACTTTGCTTGCATAAACAGGAGTCTGCCGTCCTTTGCGGACTAACTGGTTGATTGTAGGCATATTTTTAAGTTCCCATAGTTTGTTTAAGACAAAACACGGCGTATTTTTACGCCGTAAAATCTGATGATTATAGCAAGATTTTTGGAAATGTCAAGATACATACTGTTAATAAGTCTGCCGGAAAAGTTTTTTAGTAGTTTTTCCCGGCAGACTGAAACCTTTGCAAAACTCGGTTTTTTCTTTCTCTGAAACTACTGCAAAACTTATACAAAAACAAAAAAATCAATCTGCCGTAGTGGGCTTCGACCCACCAAAATGCCGTATGCGTTAATTAATTGTATTTAAACCATTTTTTTTTACTCAACCCTATCGAGCAATTGGTGGGTCTTTCGATCTACCCTACGAAAGTTACTGAGACTCCTGCAAAACCCGTCATTGAAGAATTTTTTGAAGAAAAATTAAGAATATAATTACTTATTTAATAAATATATTTTTAGCGTAGCCTTAATGCTCGCAGAAACTTCGTTTTCGCTTCGCTCAAAATAACGAATGGTAAAAAGAAGGGTTTTGCATGGGTTTCTTACTGTAAAAAATTAGGGTTTGCAGAAGTCTCTTTTAGTCAATTTTCCGGCAGACTCTTTATAAGACTCCTGCAAAACTGGATTTATTCCATTACTCGTCATTTTGAGCAAAGCTAAAAATATTTATAAAACAATTTATTAGATTCTTCGTTTCACTTCGTGAAACTCTTCAATGACGTAGAAACTTTTGCAAAACGAGACTCCTGCAAAACTCGTCATTCTGAATAAAGCGAAGCGAAATGAAGAATCTAACTTGTTATTTTATAAAGATTTTTAGCTTCGCCTATCGGCTCGCAGAAACTTCGTTTTCGCTTCGCTCAAAATGACGAATTATAGAAAAATCGAGTTTTGCAGTGGTCTCATCAAAACTATAACATCGTTGGCACGCATTGCTGTATTGCGTACTGCCTTGTATATTTTGTGTCTAAATTGACTATATTTTTCGTCATTGCGAGCAAAAACGAAGTTTTTGCGTGGCAATCTCCAAACCACAAAGAGTGTACATTCTAATGAACAGGAGAAAATACTTTGTTATTTAATGAGATTGCCACGCCAACCGTCGTTGGCTCGTAATGACGGTGGTTTTATTATTAACTTCACCGAAACTCATACAAAACCTAATTTCTTTAAAATAACGCCGTAAGGTGGTCTAAAGAAACTCCTGCAAAATTCGTCATTGAAGAGTTTCACGCAGTGAAACGAAGAATCTCAACCAATTGTTTTTATAAAGATTCTTCGCAACGCTTACGAATGACGAATGATGAAAAAACAGGGTTTTGCAGGAGTTTCCTAAAGCCCCACCAACTTAACCCCATGCAAAACCTATTTTTTTAAAAGGTAACGCCTTATGCTGAGCCATTGCCAACCAACCGCCCAATAGAGAGGAATAAAAAAATCGTAAAAACAAAACAAACAATTAACACATACGGCGTTTTAGTGGGTCTTTCGACCCACCCTACGGCAGGATTAAATTTTTGTTTCAGTAGGGGTTTTTCAGGAGTTTCTTATAGTCAGTTCATATCAAAACTATACATCGTTGGCACGCATTGCTGTATTGCGTACTGCCTTGTGTATATTTTTGGTCTAAATTAACTATATTTTTCGTCATTGCGAGCAAAAACGAAGTTTTTGCCTGGCAATCTCCACTACAAAGAGTGTACATTCTTGAATAGGATAAAATACTTTGTTATTTAAGGAGATTGCCACGCCAACCGTCGTTGGCTCGCAATGACGGTGGTTTTATTTTAACTTCACTGAAACTCATACAAAATTTTTTGACGGAATCTCAATTAATAAGTCTGCCGGAAATGTTAAATTAATTATAATAGATTACTTTTATATACAAAATAAGCTATCAATGCTATTACGATTATTATAAATAGTAATAATATTCCTTTATAACTTCTTTGATTAGAATATGAATCTTTATCGTCTTTATCTTTACTTTCTTCCAATGGAAGTAAGTTTAATTCAACGTGCAGATTATTTCCATAAATTGAATTTTTATTTTTATTTTCCCATCTACCGCTATTATTATCTATATTATCAATATTTATTTGGTCTTTTCTATTTAGATATAATACATTTATAGCTTCACTTCTTGCCTTATCTTGATTAAAATGTGTAACAAATGATACTACATCTCCTACAATCGGTGCTGGATTTTTAACTGTAAAAGATGAGATTGATACAAATATTTCTAATTGCGTATCTTGTTCTTGAATAAAGCCAAATCCTTTTTCTTCATTCCAATGTATTATTTTACCTTGCATAATATTTCCTAAATATAATGATTAATATTTTCCGGCAGACTTTTATGTAAACAGTGGATTACCACCTGTCATTTTAATTGCTTGTTGATACGTAGGTATTTTATTTTCGGAAATTATTTCATTTAAAATATGCACATGTTCTATTTTACATTGTATTATTAAATCTAAAAAGTCTTGTACAATCAATGGTATTTCTTCATCATAAGTTAGGGTATGACGAAAAACTAATGGTTGTAAATGGTTTTCTTCAACTGGGTGAAAAACAAATAGTAAATTCCCCCCCTCTTCTGCTGCAATTACAACGCCAACTCGTGGAAATTGCAGTCTAATCGAACGTACTGCATTGGCTGTAAAAATATCTAATGCCATGCGTTTTTTTTGGGCACTTCCTTTTTGTAAAGATGAAATTGGTAAATTTGCTCCCATTGGATTGGCAAATATGGTTAATCCTTGTTGTGTAAGTGTTTTTTGCCAAACTTGCATTAATGGTAAAGATGCTTTACCAAGATTTTTTTCTGCAATTGCTTTAAGTTGTGAGTTCCCAAAACATAGAGCATATAATATTTCAACTTGTTGACCTTTGTTATAGGATATTGGGGTAAATTGAAATTTTTGTGCAAACTCTTGTGCTGATTCAATTGATTGTTTGCTATCAAACCACTCTTCTGCAGTAATTTCGCTTAATTCTTTTGAACCTATAAGGCGTGGTAACCATTGTGCTTGTTTTATTTCTTGCCAATCATTATATTCGATTAATAATTGTTGTATTTCTTTACTTGGAATTTCTTGATTTAGATTACCATTTTGTGTTGCACCAATAACTGCGATAATTGGAAATGCAAGCCATTGTACTTCGTTTTCGGTTTGAGGGGATAAGGCTGTGCATAAATATTGCCATAATATGCGATATTGTGCTGGATTAGCAGACATTGCCAATGCAACAGATAATGATAACATATGCTTTTGTTGAAGCATTTGTACTATTTCGCCTAATAATTGTCCATGTGATAATTTACCTTGTGCTGATGATGGATTATTAAGAATATCATCGGCATAACGTAATAATTCATTTTTATTTGGCACATCTGAATATGGACGTGTATCTGGAATGGATAGGATTAAATCTGTGTTCATAATTTTATGCTAATTAATTAATTTATTACAATTATTTCTTTTCCGGCAGAGTCGGTAAAGATTCCTTTTGAGATTCTGGTGTTATTTCATCTCGTATATTTAATTTTTTGACAAGTTCTAATGAACGTTCTGAATCATCATTTTTTAATAATGGTAGGATTTGTGTTTCTAATTTTTCTATATTACTTGATAATATGGCTTCTTTAACTGCAAGCATATTAGTGGTTTGCATAGATAAACGTCTAAAACCAATTCCTAATAATAAACGTGTAAATGTAGCATCACCTGCCATTTCTCCACAGATGCTGACAGATTTATTCATGCGTTGTGCTGCTTTATATATATGACGCAATAATTTAATAATCGCAGGGTGTGTTGGTTGATAAAAATCTGCAACGGCTTTATCGCCTCTATCTACGGCTAATGTGTATTGAATTAAATCGTTAGTTCCGATTGAGATAAAGTCTATGTATTTAAGTAATGCGTTGATTGTTAATGCCGCCGCTGGGGTTTCTACCATAATTCCTGTTTCAATATTTTCTGCAAAATCTACATTTCTTTCTATAAGTGATTCTTTGGCAATACGTAAGTGAGATAGGCATTGTCTTACTTCAAATGCCGAAGAAATCATAGGCCATAGAATTTGTACAGGTCCATGTACTCCTGCACGTAAAATTGCACACATTTGCGTACGAAACAAAACTGGTTCTGCCAAACTCAATCGTATTCCTGTAAGCCCCAAAGCTGGATTTGGACAGTCTACTTGTCCAAACCAACGTGGATTTTTATCAGCACCTAAATCCATAGTGCGTATTACTACTGGTTTTCCAGCAGCCTTTTTGATAATTTTGCTATACACTTGGTATTGTTCTTCTTCATCTGGCAATGTATCGCGATTCATAAATAAAAATTCACTGCGATACAAACCTACTCCATCTGACGCATTTTTATTAACAGCCACCATATCATCTGGTGATGAAATATTTGCCAAAATTTCCACTGCTACCCCATCTTGTGTCATAGCAGCAGTGTTACGTAATTTGCTTAAATCTCGTTGGTGGGCACGATATTCGCGAGCTCGCTTACGATATTCTTTGATCAGAAATTCATCTGGTTGAACGATTAATACGCCGTCAATACCATCTACAATTACTAATTCATCTTCATGCACCAAGCGTAGAGCATGATTCAATGAAATAACCGATGGAATATCCATACCACGACCTAAAATTGCAGTGTGGCTGGTTTGTCCTCCCAAATCAGTTACAAATGCGACAATGCGATTGTTTTTGAAAAACATGGTGTCGGCAGGAGATAAATCTGCCGCAATTAAGATAGTATCATCATCAAAAATATCGTTTTGTAATGACGATGGGTCGGTGTCTTGTCCACGTAAGTTTTTGAAAACTCGCTCTACCACTTGCAACATGTCATTTTTACGTTCATGCAAGTAAGCGTCTTCAATTGAATCAAATTGTTCTGATAATTTATCGGTTTGCAAACGTAATGCCCATTCGGCATTAATTTTTTGTTTTTTAATTAGTTCAGTGGGATCTCGTACGATATTAGCATCGTTAAGTAGCATTAAATGCAAAGAAATAAATGCCCCCAATTCAGTTGGAGCATTTTCTGGAATATTAGTACGTAGTTGTTCTAATTGACGGCGTGTTTCTTTGATTGCATTTTCAAAGCGTTTAATTTCGCTTTCTATATCTTCCTCACTAATTTCATAGTGAGGAACATCGTCCATACTTTGTTGAAGCAAATGAGCACGTCCAATAGCAAAGCCTCCGCTGATAGGTACTCCATACAATGCTATGGACATAATATTATTCCTCTTCTCCAAAACGATTGTTAATTAGTTGGCATAAAGCTTCCATAGCTTCTTCTTCATCATCACCTATGGTTTCGATTTCAATAAAACTTCCCTTTGATGCTGCTAATATCATCAAACCCATAATGCTTTTACCATTAACTCGTTTTTCTTTGCGAGTAACCCAAATTTCACAAGCAAAAGTTCCGGCAATTTGAGTAAATTTACTGGAAGCACGTGCATGTAAGCCTAATTTATTGATTATTTCTATTTTACGCTTCACGACAATCCTCTTCACTAATACGAATAATTCCATTTATAGCAGATTGACGAACTTCTTCGGCAAATGTATCAATATCATCTCGTTGTGGTGCATATTGTAGGGCTTTAATCATCATTGGAGCATTTAAGCCGGTTAAAATGG
Source organism: Neisseriaceae bacterium (assembly GCA_017553165.1). Lineage (GTDB taxonomy): Bacteria > Pseudomonadota > Gammaproteobacteria > Burkholderiales > Neisseriaceae > RGIG9985. Next base: position 14,494 of record JAFZMY010000062.1, on the reverse strand, counting down.
CAATATTGCAAGTATTAAACAATTTACGTGCAATATTACATGGCGTGGCACCGTAAATATCAGTTAAAATCAATATGTTCTCTGTATCAAACTCTTTGGTAATTGCAATTGCACGTGATAGCACATCTTCCGGAGATTCATTACCATGAATACCTAATACATGTAAGTAGTCAGGTACTTTGGTGAAAAAGTGTTCTGCCAACATTCGATACGCTTGACCAACTGTTTCATGGGTAATAATTAATAAACCAATCATAAAGTACTTACCATATTTTAAATTGGGTTACATTGGACATGATAACTATACGTTTTCCGGCAGACTAATTTAAAATTTAATATATTGCTAAATTTAAGTCTGCCGGAAAGTTTTTTCATTCTATTCCTTCATTACTAATGGAAAGAAATGTTCATAACCATTGCGTTGCACAAAAATTGGTGCCACGTTGTTATTTGCATATACCGACAAAGCAAGACGCATACTTTCTTCGTCATACACAGGTTTATCTCCAACCGATAGGATAATATCACCTTGTGCTAAACCTATACGTTTCGCATTTTTTTCAGCTTTCATAACTAACAAACCACCTTCTGGACGTTGTTTGTTAAGGTCGATAATCGGAGACAAAGTCAAACCTTGCTCTGGTAATTCAAAAAATGTTTGTTCACGGTGTGGCATTATTTCTTGTGGTTGATTGATTTTATTATCCATACTACCTAATTCTGCCAAAACCACATCTGTCTCGTGCGTCTGTCCATTACGCCAAACCGTAAGTTTTACCGTACTTTGTGGTGGAGTGTAACCAATCAATAATGGTAAATCATTGAATGTTGAAACTTCTTCTCCATTTACGGTAAGGATAATATCCCCTACTTTTAAATTAGCTTTACTGGCAGGACCATCTGGCATGATGCGAGTAATCAACGCACCTTGTGCGTGTTCTAATTGAAAACTTTTTGCTAAATCAAATGTTACATCTTGTACAACTGCACCTAATTGACCACGTCTGAAAACTCCGTTGGTTTTAAGTTGTTCCGCAACATTAATGGCAACATCAATCGGCACTGCAAATGATATTCCAACAGAACCTCCGGAACGACTATATATTTGCGAGTTAATTCCGATTACTTCGCCATTAAGATTGAACAGCGGACCACCAGAATTTCCAGGATTAATTGCAACATCAGTTTGAATAAATGGAATATAACTGGAACCAGGTAGGCTACGTTTCTTGGCAGAAATAATACCTGCAGTAACGGTATTTTCAAAACCAAAAGGGGTACCAATAGCTGCTACCCATTCACCAACCAGCATATTTTTAGGATTGCCAATTTTCACTATTGGCAAATCATCTGCATCAACTTTAATCAAAGCTGTATCAGAATCAGGGTCAGTACCTACTAAACGTGCCGTAAATTCACGCTTATCAGTCAATCTAACTTTGATAGCAGAGGCATTTTGAACCACATGATTATTGGTAATAATGTAACCATCTTTACTGATAATAAAACCAGAACCGTATGATGTTACTTCACTTTTTCCTTCTGGTTGAAATTCCTGAAAGAAATCAAAAAATGAGTCAGAATCATCACCAAATAAATTAGGTTTGCTATTTTCTCTTTGAGTGCGAACATTCACCACAGTCGCACCAACATCATTTACTAATTGAGAAAAATCAGGCAAAAGCATCTGTACTTTGCCATACTTATCTGATTCCACTTCCTTAACAAAGGATTTTTCTACATTTTCAGCAGGTTTATCTGTAAATTTTGCTTTAAAAGCATCACAACCTGTAATGGATAACAATAATCCTGACACTGCTACCACAGTTAATTTTTTATATTGCATAAGCTATCCTATATGACTATGTTGTATTACTACTAATACATATCTACTTATATACTACATTATATAGTAGATTCATAGCAAAAAACATCACAACAAGGTGGTTTGTAACTCATTTAATAAAAATCGAGCTGGGAAGTTGTTTGTGAAAAACATTTCCGGCAGACTGAAATCTTGCAAAACCAATACAAAAACAAAAAATTCAACTTACAACCACTTGCGAAACTGGTAAATGTGATGTTTGTTCAAAGTTTTAATATAACTTCAAATCGAAGACATAACAAATAGAAAGCTTGTTAGTTGAGCAACGTACAACGTGTAAAAAATATAACGCATATGACTGTTTTGCAGGAGTTTCTATATAATAGACTTAACTTACTAAACTCCTTTTTATTCCACTCTATCGATTGCTTGGCATATCTATTCTACTCTACTTTATGGCAGTTACTTAAAACATTTCCAACAGACTTATATAAAAACAGTCTGCCGGAAAGATTATTTTAATAAACCACACCATGATTACCATCTAATATATTATTGGACTAATGTAATTGTAAATGCTCATAATTTTTTACTCCTATAAGGAAAAGGTTTAAAGAAAATATGAAGAATTATTCTTCACAATACTGTTTAATATAAGGAAGTCCATTGTCATATTCTGCAAACACCCTTATATATATTTTTTCATCAATATTATAAATATCAATGAATGAACCCTGATACATAACAAATATTTTACTATATTTTTTATAATTATATTCTTTATAATAATTTGAATATTTATTCAAAAAATCTTGTGCGTCATAATTATAATGACAAGTTATATCATCATCAATTTTGACAAATGATCTATCAGATGATATAGTATTTTTAATCTTCTCTTTTAACAATCTTTTATTATATTTAGATAAAATCTGTTCATTAACAATATAAAGCGGTTTACCATCTTTAATATAAATACTTATCTTATCAAACTCTCGCCCATTTTTTCTTTCCATATCTTGCAAACATAATTCTAATTGTTTCCATTGATTAGGATAATTAACCGTTGTTTTATCAATTACAAAACCATTTTCATCTATTTTATCAAAAATATTTTCAGCATTAATTGCAAACATTATATTAGCAGGTATCCAATTACTATAAATATATGTCTTTTTTATTATTCTTTTATGGTAATCACTTTTATCTGTTACTTCACCTTTTATATGAAATTGAGATTGTGTTTTACTTAAATAATTATTCATACTACGATAAGACAAATCTTTCAAGTCATCACTCTCAATATGCAAATTATTTAAATAATCTAATATATTATTTTCTTTTTGTTCATTTAATGAATATGCTTGAACGCTACACAATAATATAGGCGATTCATTTGATACAGCACCACCTTCTTCTATAATTCGTTCTTTAATAGAATAATCATAAATCAATCCCTTTATATTCATCTTTTCATAAAAATGATTAATTTTTGTATAATCCGATTTTTTCGATACTTTGTGTCCATGTTCATCAACATAAGGACTTTCTAAACTATACTTCTTCCATTCAGGGTCAAATAATCCTAAATACCATGCACCACATAGCAAGGATAAAATAACTAATAAACCTAAAAATATTTTTTTCTTCATAAAAAACCTTTCAGGCAGCCTGAAAATCTAAATCAAACAAAAAACCAACCAAGCAAAGAGACGATATTTTAACTTATGTTTACCGTAAAATCAAGCAAAATTTGCAAAAAAAAAAAAAAAAAAAACAATAACTTACGAAATTTCGCCATCACCACAGCAACAAATTTTTCAGGCAGCCTTAAAAATGGAATTGAAATGCGTTAGCAACAAGTTTCCACCTTACGCTTCTTGCTATATCATATATGACTATGTATGTATTACTACTAATACATACTACTTGTATACTACATTATATATGTAGATTCATAGCAAAAAACATCACAACAAGGTAATTTGTAACTCATCTAAGAAAAATCGAACTGGGAAGTTGTTTGTGAAAAACATTTCCGGCAGACTGAAATCTTGCAAAAACAATACAAAAACAAAAAATTCAACTTACAACCACTTGCGAAAAGTATCTTTCTATTTTACGGCAGTTACTTAAAACTTTTCCGGCAGACTTAATATAAAAACAGTCTGCCGGAAAGATTATTTTTTTACATTATTACGTCTAACACAACACATTTCGTATGCGGTTTGAATTGCGACTTTTAAACTGCCGGAATCAGCTTTACCGCTACCGGCTAAATCCAATGCAGTACCGTGATCAACAGAAGTACGAACAAAAGGCAAACCTAATGTAATATTCACACCACCGCCAAAAGATGCGTATTTTAATACTGGTAAAACTTGGTCGTGATACATTCCTAATACTGCATCTCCTTGTTGCAATATAAATGGCTGAAAAATAGTGTCTGCCGGAAAAGGTCCTAATGCTAATACGCCTTGATTGCGTAATTTTTGTAATACCGGAATAATAATCTTATTTTCTTCATCACCTAAATGTCCGCTTTCTCCTGCGTGTGGATTTAATCCGCATATCAAAAGTTTAGGATTTGGTATGCCAAAAACATTTTGTAAATCATTTATGGTGATTTTAATCACGCTTTCTAATAATTCTGGCGTTATTACTTTAGGAACATTTTTTAATGGTAAATGGGTTGTTGCCAATGCCACTTTTAGACCACCACCAGCTAACATCATCACAACTTGCTTGGTATTGCTTAAACGTGCCAAATATTCGGTGTGTCCGGAAAACATTTCCGGCAGACTTAAATTAGCATCGTTGATAACGCCTTTATGCAGTGGAGCTGTTACCATACCATCAAACTCCCCATTAACTATCCCTGTATATGCACGATTTAACAATTGTAAAACATAGGCAGCATTAGCCGTATCCAATTGTCCTGCCTTAACTTCTTTTGCCAAACTAATATGGCAAATGCTTAATTTTTGTGGATTATGTAAATCGTATTGTGGCAGTGTAAACGGTAGTCCTAACTGCTTACTTCTTGATTTCATTAAATTTATATCTGCAAGAATAACTACACGGCAAGGCAATTCATCTTCGTTTAAATCTAAACAAATATCTGCACCAATTCCTGCTGGCTCTCCGGCAGTTATGGCTAATACCAAATCTTTCATTGTAAAAAAAATTCCATAATCAATTTGAAGCAACTATTATTCTATAAGAATGAAACTTCTACAAAAACATAATTTTTTAAAAGTAACGTCGTATGATTGGGATTAGACTCTCCAACTGCCCAATATGATGGAGTAAAAAATATTGAAATACAATTAATTAACCCACCTATTGAAACTCCTGCAAAACTGATAGATGTGAGTGCTGTTCGAGGCGTAGTGGCACAGAAAATTAAGACATAACAAATAGTTAGGTGAGTTTTTCGAGCAACTTAAACGTTGCGAAATGTGCCACAGATACAAGTTTTGCAGGAGTTTCCTATTGTGTTTTAGCAAGGCAAAACCAAGCTCTACGGCAGGTTTGCTTTTTTGTCCTTTTATAGGTTTTGCAGAGGTTTCTTTTGTAGTTCTTTCTTCTAAAACATGTTAATTACAATCTATTAATCGATTGTGTTATGATGGCAGGCTATTTTATTTTTTAGTTAAGGTATTCGACAAAAGTGAAGTCTCTGCTATCACATTCGCTTGCCAAAAGGTTGGGTTTAGCTATGATTCCTATCATCTTGATTTGGTTAATTTATTTTTGGGTTGTTTCCTGATGCCTATTTGTGCTGAAAATATTACGGTAAGTTATAGTCATTTTCCGGCAGTCCATCATGTAAGTATTACATTCAATGAGGGGGAATCGTGGGCAATTTGCGGTCCTAATGGGGCTGGAAAATCAACTTTACTCAAAGCATTGATGAGTTTGGAAAAATGCGATACTGGTCATATTCATTTGCAAGATTTATCACATTGCGATATTTCATATTTACCTCAATTATCAGAGATTGATCGCTCTCAACCTATGAGTGTTTTTGAATTAGCCATGTCTGGATTATGGTATGAAATAGGTTCATTTGGTGGCATTAATAATGAGCAAAAACAACGTGTTTTAAATGCTCTATCACGTGTAGGAATGCAACAAGATGCCAATCGCTTGATTTCTCAATTATCTAATGGTCAGTTTCAACGTGTCCTTTTTGCACGAATGTTAGTGCAAAAAGCTAAATTTCTCTTATTAGATGAACCGTTTAATGCGATTGATGAACAAACCACAAACGCATTGTTGAATATCCTAACAGTCTGCCGGAAAGAAGGGCAAGGCGTAATTGCGGTACTTCATGATGACCGTCAGGTACGCAATTTTTTCTCTCATACTCTGCTTATGGCACGTGAAAAAGTGGCTGCCGGAAAAACCGAAGAAGTACTAACTCGTGAAAACCTACAACGTGCTTCTCTATTTCGTCAGGATACATTCACAGAACAATGGTGTATTCAAACTGCGGAAAATTCATAATGAACGAACTTTATCAATGGTTAATCGCACCTTTCGCCGAATTTGAATTTATGCGTTATGCTTTGGCATCGGTATTATTTTTATCTTTATCAGCGGCACCGGTGGGAGTATTTTTAGTAATGAGACGCATGTCGCTTATGGGAGATGCCATGAGTCATGCTGTTTTGCCAGGAGCTGCGATTGGCTATATTTTTGCAGGATTAAGTCTGCCTGCCATTAGTTTTGGAGGATTAATAACTGGATTATTAATGGCACTGGGTGCAGGTTTGGCAAGCAGGCTGTCAGTAGTAAAAGAAGATGCTAATTTTGCTGCATTTTATTTAGGTTGTTTAGCATTAGGTGTTGTTTTAGTAAGTCGACATGGCAGCAATGTGGATTTATTAGGATTGTTGTTTGGTTCGGTTTTAGCCGTAGATACTCCATCTTTAACCTTGATAGCATCAGTTGCAACTTTAACCATAATTATCTTAACTATTATATATCGACCATTATTTATCGAAAGCGTAGACCCTGTATTTATGCGGATTATGGGTAGTCTCGGCGGTTTATCGCATATTCTTTTTTTAATGTTAGTAGTAATTAATTTGGTTGCAGGTTTCCAGGCGTTGGGAACATTAATGTCGGTAGGTTTAATGATGTTACCTGCAATTTGTGCACGTCTTTGGTTTTCACGTATGGAAAGAATATTATTTGGTGCAATAGCAATTGCAATCTCATCATCATTGATAGGCTTATTGTTATCGTACCATGTCAACATTCCATCTGGACCTGCAATTATTTTGATTTGTGCATCTTTCTACATTTTATCTCTGTTAATTGCACCACACGGTACGCTTTTAATTCGTATGCGTAGTCATAAACATCGTGGTGTAACTACTAAATAATTTAACTAAATAAAAACCGCATCGAAAAAATAATCGATGCGGTTTTTTTGTATATGTATATACAGATTAACGTTTGGAGAATTGTTTTGCACGACGTGCTTTGCGTAAACCTGGTTTTTTACGTTCAACTTCACGTGCATCACGAGTAACCAAACCTGCTTGCGATAGAACAGGTTTCAATGCTGCATCGTAATCAATCAAAGCACGAGTAATGCCATGACGAATTGCACCAGATTGACCTGCTTCACCACCACCAACGACATTTACTTTAATATCGAAAGTTTCCAAGTTTCCAGTTAATTCCAAAGGCTGACGAATAATCATGCGACCAGTTGCACGAGCAACAAACTCGTCCATTGGACGACCGTTAATCGTAATTTTACCGCTACCCTTTTGCAAGAAAACGCGTGCCACTGAACTTTTGCGACGACCTGTGCCGTAATAATATTTTCCGTTCATAATGCGTTCCTTAAATATCTAAAACTTTTGGTTGTTGTGCTGCATGAGGATGTTCACTACCGGCAAACACTTTGAGTTTTTTAATCATGGCATAACCCAAAGGACCTTTGGGCAACATACCTTTCACTGCAAGTTCCAACACACGACCAGGGTGTTTTTCTTGATATTCGGTGAAAGAGCGAACATACAAACCACCAGGATAGCCTGAATGGCGATAGTATTTTTTATCTGTTCCCTTGTTTCCGGTAACGCGAATTTTATCAGCATTCACGACAACGATATAATCGCCGGTATCAACGTGTGGAGTATATTCCGGCTTATGTTTACCACGAAGACGGCGAGCGATTTCGGCAGCCAAACGTCCCAAAACCTTATCTTGGGCATCAACGACATACCATTCACGCTTCACCTCATGTGGCTTCGCTGAAAAGGTTTTCATAGTTAATTATCCAATATTAATTTAATAGAAAGCCGACTATTCTACGCAAAACTTCCTACTATGTCAATGTATTTGCTTAATAATTAATTGAAGGAAACTCCTGTAAAATTAGTAGGTATGAGTACAGTTCAAAGTTTTAGTAAATACTTCAAAAACGAAGACGTAACAATTAGAAAGGCTATTGTTTAGAGCATAAGCACAGTGTTAAGAAATACGCCGCAGATACTAATTTTGCAGGAGTTTCTTTCAAAAAGTAATGATGTATGTATGATAGAGGTGCTCATCAATCTCTGGAGAAAACATAATAAAAACATAATAAAAACATATTAAATACAATCGATTAACACCGTATATGTATTGATAAGGCAAGAGTTCTACCTGAATGCAGGTTGAATTTTTTTGTTTTCTGAAACCTTTGCAAAATTAGTAGATGTTAGCAGATTTCAAAGTTGTAGTAGCACAGCAAACAAAGACATAACAAATAGAAAGGCTTGTCGTTGAAAAGAAACGCAAACGTACGAAATGTGCAAAGAGATGCTAATTTTGCAAAGGTTTCTTTCTGTATGATTTTTACAATAGACTTATAGAAAGTCTATCCATTTAATGATGGCAATGTGATAGAATTGCACGCTTAAATTACATTAATATCTCTTTTATTGTAAGGGTGAGTCGTTGTGGTAGATATACCAATTTTAAACCCTTAACAAAATTGGCAAGGAACTCATTATTATGTCCATCAGAAATGTTCTAAAAACCATTGAAGAACATGAAGTTAAGTTTGTTGATTTGCGTTTTACCGACACCAAAGGCAAACAACACCATGTAACCATTCCTGCTCGCATTGTGATTGAAGACGGCGAAGAGTGGTTTGAGAATGGGCAAGCCTTTGACGGCTCGTCTTTTGCTGGCTGGAAAGGGATTCAAGCGTCTGATATGGTGCTGATTGCCGACCCAAAAACCGCCTTTATCGACCCGTTTTTTGATGAGCCAACTTTGGTTTTAACCTGCGATGTAATTGACCCTGCACACGGTCAGGGCTATGACCGCGACCCGCGTTCGATTGCTCGGCGTGCGGAAAATTACTTAAAATCGTCAGGCTTGGGCGATACCGCTTTCTTCGGCCCCGAACCTGAATTTTTCGTCTTTGACGGCATTGAGTTTGAAACGCAAATGTCAGGTTGCCGCTTCCAAATTCATTCGGAAGAAGCGGCGTGGTCTTCTGGTAAATCGTATGACGAACAAAATACAGGTCATCGCAATGCAGTCAAAGGCGGCTATTTCCCTGTTCCGCCAGTTGATGCCACACAAGATATGCGTTCGCAAATGGTTCTTTTATTAGAAGAAATCGGCATTCCTGTCGAAGTGCATCATCACGAAGTGGGCAACGCTGGACAAATGGAAATCGGCACAAAATTCGACACACTCGTCCGCCGTGCCGACCAAACACAGGATATGAAATACATTATTCATAATGTGGCTCACAATTTCGGCAAAACTGCCACTTTTATGCCCAAACCTGTAATGGGCGATAATGGCTCGGGCATGCACATTCACCAATCGGTGTGGAAAAATGGTCAGAACCTGTTTTCGGGGGACGGCTACGCTGGCTTGTCGGACTTTGCTCTGTATTATATCGGCGGCATTATCAAGCACGCCAAAGCCTTGAACGCCATTACCAACCCATCGACTAACTCTTACAAACGCTTGGTGCCGCACTTTGAAGCCCCTGTGAAATTAGCGTATTCGGCACGCAATCGCTCGGCTTCCATTCGTATTCCGCATGTGATGTCCAGCAAAGCACGCCGCATTGAAGCACGCTTCCCAGACCCAACCGCTAACCCATATTTAGCCTTTGCCGCCTTGTTGATGGCAGGTTTGGACGGCGTGCAGAACAAAATTCACCCAGGCGATCCTGCGGATAAAAACTTATACGACTTACCGCCCGAAGAAGACGCTTTGGTGCCGACCGTGTGTGCGTCTTTGGAAGAAGCCTTGAACGCCTTAAAAGCCGACCACGAATTTTTACTGCGTGGCGGCGTGTTTAGCCAAGACTGGATAAATAGTTATATTGCACTCAAAGAAGAAGATGTCCGCCGCATGCAAATGGCACCACACCCTTTGGAATTTGAGATGTATTATAGTCTGTAAGGCAATATAAGCTTTTAATAGCTACTTGAAAACACCAATCAATAAGGTTGGTGTTTTTTATTGAAATTCATTTACTGAAAGAAACCCCAGCAAAACCCTTACTGAAACAAAAATTTAATCCTGCCGTAGGGTGGGACAACACAACCTACCAAAACGCCGTAGGTGTTAATCCGTTGTATTTAAACAACTTTTTCCGCCGTATCGGGTGATTGGTGAGCTGGGAAGCCCACCCTACGGCGTTTCTTTTTCAAAAATTAGGTTTTGCAGGGGTTTCTGAAACTACTGCAAGAAACTCTTGCAAAATTCATCATTGACGAATTTTTCGAAGAAAATGAAGAATCAAATACACTGCCGGAAAATATTTCCGGCAGACTAAATTACATTAACTCATATTTATACATCATTATACAATACGCAAATGTTATTTGAAATTTTACATATAAATCATATTGTTATTTATACTTCTTATTATATTCCAAGTGATATATTAATTGCCCAACTAATTTTTTAGAATACACTACAAAGTTTCATTTCTCTTAATTTATCAACATTATAGCCACTCTCAAAATCTGGTGGGCTATATACCTATTGGTATATAAGCGTTCATTGCGTTTCCTATAACAAGTATTTTGAGATAAATCCGCAGGATTACCCACTGCCATTATTGGTGGTGGGTATACTTTTTCCGGCAGACTCAACTTTACAAAACTCGATAAATTATAGGTTTTGTAAATTTCAGTCTGCCGGAAAATTTATTTTATACAAAGTAATTAAAAAACAGACAATCCACTTTGCGATAAAGTATCACATTGATTAGGATCACCACTATTTAATCCACGTCTAAACATTGCCAAACGTTGTGCAGATGAACCATGTGTAAAACTGTCCGGCACAACTCTTCCCTGACTTTGTTGTTGCAAACGGTCGTCGCCTACGGCTTCGGCAGCACGGAATGCGGCTTCGGCATCGCCGGCTTCTAATAAGTTTTTATTTTGCACATCGTGTGCCCAAACTCCGGCAAAACAATCGGCTTGCAATTCCACTAATACGGATATTTTATTAGCACTAACCTTATCAGTACGCTGCATAGCCGCTTGGGTTTGACGGCTAATGCCTAATAGATTTTGCACATGATGACCAACTTCGTGGGCAATTACATACGCCATTGCAAATTCACCAGATGCGTGAAGTTGATTTTTCATATCATCATAGAATGATAAATCTAAATATACTTTTTGGTCTGCCGGACAATAGAAAGGTCCCATAACCGCCTGCCCTGCCCCACAGGCTGTTTGGGTTTGACCACGATATAAAACCAAAGTCGGTGCTACATATTGTTTGCCAGCACGTGCAAAATAAGCATTCCATGTATCTTCGGTTTCTGCCAAAACAACAGTTGAAAACTCTTTGAGTTGTTTTTCTTGGGCACTTTCTTGTATTGGTGCATTGGAAGTAGTTTGAGTTGCACCGTTGTCTAATAAGCGTGCCACACCAGATAAATCTACTCCATAATATGAACCCACCAATAACAGGATAAAACCAATAATCCCACCACCAACTTTTCCGGCAGACATGCCTCCACGTCTATCTTCTACATTGGTACTACTTCTGCGTCCTTGCCATCTCATGTTTGTTTGTCCTTACTGATTTATCAATTAATTAATTTTAAGATTGTAGTGCATTTTTTGCCTATTAAAAAAGGAGAAATAATTTTTAATTATCTCTCCTTCTGAAATTTTCTTAATTTAATTTATTGTGCAGGTAAAAAAGCTCGCATTTTTTGAATGGCTTTATTTTCAATCTGGCGAATCCTCTCGGCTGAAACCCCATATTTATCTGCCAACTCATGCAAAGTCATACTTTCATCTGCCAACCAACGACTTTCCACAATATCACGACTGCGTTCATCTAAATTAGATAGTGCATGTGCCAAACCTTCGGTTTGCAAAGCAACTGATGCTTTTTTTTCCAATTGATAGGTAGGTTCAGATTCATTGTCTGCCAACCAGTCTATTGGTGCAAATGCTTCATCATCGCTATCATCTTGGGCAGTTAAGGCAATATCGTTGCCTCTCATGCGTTGTTCCATTTCAAAAACATCGTCAAGTTTTACATCTAAATCTTTGGCAATGCTTTGTGCTTCTTCAAGCGATAAGGCATTAAGATTTTTCTTCATGCTACGCAAATTGAAAAATAGTTTTCGTTGAGGTTTAGTAGTAGCAACTCGCACCAAACGCCAATTGCGTAAAATAAATTCATGAATTTCTGCACGAATCCAATGCACCGCAAATGAAAACAAACGTACCCCACGAGTAGGATCAAAACGTTTTACCGCTTTCATTAAGCCGATATTTCCCTCTTGAATCAAATCAGCTTGATTTAAGCCATAACCATCATAACCTCGTGCAATCGAAACTACTACACGTAGATGAGATAAAATCAGCTTCTTTGCTGCCTCTAAATCATCTCGCAAAGAAAGGCGTTGGGCCAAATCAAATTCTTCCTCTGCACTTAACAGAGGAATATTATTCACAGTATGAATATACTGTTCCAAAGAGCCGTGCCCAGTGGGAATAGGTAATGCCATTACTTGATTCATCTCGTGTAAATTCCTTAAAACTAAATATAGTTTTTACTGCGTAAAAACTTGGGATTATATCTACCACTTTTATCGTATGCAATATTTTTCAAAATTACATAAGATTTAAAAAATCTTCGTATAGAGATTATTTTTATTCAAAATAGTTTCATATTTTTATACGATTATTTTCTATTAACAAAAATTCCTGCAAAACCACCTACTGAAACAAACTGAAACATTTGCAAAACGTAGTAGATGTGATCAGATTTCAAAGTTGTAGTAGCACAGCAAACAAAGACATAACAAGTAGAAAGGCTTGTCGTTGAAAAGCAACGCAAACGTACAAAATGTGCAAAGAGATGCTAATTTTGCAAAGGTTTCAAACTATAATCATGACATAGCTTGGTCAAGCAAAAGCCCTGCCTACGGTGTTACTTTTTTCAAAAATTAGGTTTTGCAAGTGTTTCTAATACTGCCGGAAAAAATATTTAACCTAACACCTCATGTATAATAGATGGTTTTATATTGATTTTATTAATTGATTATGACTGAATTACCCAATTCCACTGACGAACTTTCATTAGGCGAATACACGCAGAAGGCTTATTTGGCTTATGCGATGAGTGTGGTGCGTTCTCGTGCTTTGCCTGATGTGGCGGACGGTCAAAAGCCTGTGCAGCGGCGGATTTTGTATGCGATGTATGATATGCGGTTGAATGCTGGTGCCAAGCCTGTTAAGTCCGCTCGCGTTGTGGGCGAGATTTTGGGTAAATATCACCCGCATGGCGATGCGTCTGCGTATGACGCTATGGTGCGTATGGCACAGGATTTCACTCTGCGTTATCCTTTGATTGACGGTATCGGCAACTTTGGTTCGCGAGACGGCGATGGGGCGGCGGCTATGCGTTATACCGAAGCACGGCTCACACCGATTGCGTCTTTGTTGCTGTCTGAATTAGGGCAGGGTACGGTTGATTTTGTGCCAAATTATGACGGTGCGTTTGATGAACCGTCCTTGTTGCCTGCTCGGCTTCCCTTTGTTTTACTAAACGGTGCCAGCGGTATTGCGGTAGGCTTGGCAACCGAAATTCCGCCGCATAATTTGCGTGAAGTGGCAGCGGCAAGTGTGGCATTATTGCGTAATCCAAATTTACAAACCGCTGATTTGTTAGACTATTTACCTGCTCCTGACTTTCCCGGCGGCGGTCATATTATTTCGTCCAAAGACGAAATTTTAAAAATCTACGAAACAGGCAAGGGTTCGGTGCGTGTGCGAGCAAGATATGAAGTGGAAAAACTCGCACGCGGTCAATGGCGTGTTGTGGTTAGCGAGTTGCCGCCGAATGTGTCGGCACAAAAAATCTTGGCTCAAATTGAAGAAATGACCAATCCCAAGCCCAAAGCAGGCAAAAAACAATTAAGCCAAGAACAGCAAAATACCAAGTCCTTAATGCTCTCCTTAATCGACAAAGTGCGTGATGATTCCGACAGCGAATCGCCTGTGCGGCTTGTGTTTGAGCCAAAATCATCTCGCCTTGACCCACAGGAATTTATCACGGTTTTAATGGCAAACACCGATTTAGAGTGCAATTCGCCGATTAACTTGGTGATGATGGGACAAAACGGCAAACCTGCCCAAAAAGGCT
>JAFZMY010000061.1 GCA_017553165.1 Neisseriaceae bacterium | reverse complement strand
TTACCGCCACCAAATTGCACCGCCACTTCATCAGCCAAAACATCTTTTAAATCAGTTGCATTCGACTTTTCAAATTCACGAAAATCCTGCACAGGCTTAGCAGAAATGCGATTAGCCTTTACTGTTATCGTTTCTAATTCGGTAGCGTTGCCAGAATGTGCATTATTCAGGCTGCCGGAAACATCAGCACTATCATTGCGAGCCTGTGAAACAGGCGTGGCAATCTCCTGATTATTTGCGTTATTTTCACCTTTCAGGCTGCCTGAAACATTGTTTTCATCAGCCCAAGCCGTTGTTGAAAAAGCAACCACCAAAGAAAGAGTTAAAACCGTGAGTTGAGTATTTTTCATCTGCATGTAATCCTAAAAAATATTGAAATATCAATTGCTTAACACAATATACTTGTTGATAATTGTTCGCAATTATAATACAAATGAGAATAAATATCAATTATTTTTATCGGAAATTGATTTTGCTTTGCCAAACAATACATTAAGAAACCCCTGCAAAACCTAATTTTTGAAAAAGAAATGCCGTAGGGTGGGCTTCCTATGCCACCAACCGCCCGATAGGGCGGAATGAAAAGTTGTTAAAATACAATGGATTAACGCCTACGGCGTTTTGGTGGTTTGTGTTGTCCAACCCTACGGCAGGATTAAATTTTTGTTTCAGTAAGGGTTTTGCAGGGGTTTCATTAAGTAAACTCATGTAAAACCCATCATTCGTAAATTGAGAGAAAGCGAAATTAAGAATATTAACTCATTGTTTTGTAAAGATTCTTCACTGTCGCTTGCGAATGACGAGTAAGGGAGAAATTGGTTTTTTCATGGGTTTCAAATAGTATGCCGGAAAGGTTACAATCATTTCCGGCAGACTGAAACCTTTGCGAAATTAGCATCTCTTTGCACATTTCGTACGTTTTAGTTGTTTTTCAACGACAAGCCTTTCTACTTGTTATGTCTTCGTTTGCTGTGCTACTACAACTTTGAAATCTGCTCACATCTACTATGTTTTGCAAAGGTTTCAGACTATTAATATTGACTTTTCATTATGTAAGATGACTTATGCAAAGCCCCATTTTTTTCATCGTTTATCATTCGTAAGCCAACAATATTTGTTAACGACTTGTCGATTACAAATATGTTGCCCTGAACGCAGTGAATTGTCTGCGAAGAATATTTTGAAAAACAATAAGTTGAGATTCTTCTTTTTCCTGCGGAAACTTACGAATGACGAGTTTTGCAGCAGTATTAGCTATTATATGCTTGATATACCAATAAAGCCTGTTTGGTTTCTTTAACATCATGTACTCGCACTATATTAGCACCGCGTCTGATGCTTTCGATAGCAGCGGTTACACTAGCAGTAATGCGTTGAGTTGGATTTTTTTCGTTAATGATTTCACCTAATACCGTTTTGCGTGAAATTCCGATTAAATAAGGATAATAGCTTGATGGTAGCCAATCATTTGGATTTTTTAACAAAGCTAAATTATGTTCAACGGTTTTGCCAAAACCAATTCCAGGGTCTAATAGTAGGCGATTTCTATCAATATTTTGTTGCAAGCAAGCATTGATGCGTGAAACGAGAAATTTTTTGACTTCCAAACATACGTCTTGATAATTAGGATTGTTTTGCATATTTTCCGGCAGACCTTGCATGTGCATTAAGCAGATTCCTGTATCAGGGTTTTGTGATAATAGTTCTACTGCACCTTTATCGCCAAGTGCATTTACATCATTAACTATATCGATTAGATTTTCTTTTAATGCTAATTGCATAGTTTTGGTATGACGCGTATCCAATGAGATTGGGATATTCCAATTTACGATTTCACGCAATACTTCTTTAATGCGTTGCCATTCTTGTTCTTGGGTGATTGCTTTTGCATTGGGGCGAGTTGACTCTCCGCCAATATCTAAAATATCTGCACCGTCTTTGAGTAATTTTTCGGCGTAATTAAGAGCATTGGTAGTGTTGTTTGAATATGTTCCGCCATCTGAAAATGAATCAGGAGTAAGGTTTACAATGCCCATTATTTTAGGTGTATCTAATTGAATTTTAAATCTTCCGGCTTGCCATAACATATATTTTTCCTAATTAAAATTGTAAGATTGAAACTCCTGCAAAACTTATACAGAAACAAAAAAATCAATCTGCCGTAGGGGAGGCTTCGACCCACCCAAAATACCGTATACGTTAATTGATTGTATTAAAACCATTTTTTTACTCTACCATATCGGGTGATTGGTGGGTTTTTCGACCCAACCTACGAAAGTTTCTGTAAAAAATTAGGTTTTGCAAGAGTCTCAGATTGGGTGATTATACAAAAGAGCCAAGATGATTTAAGATTTTCTTGTAAAATAGCAAACTTGTTTTAGAAGTTTTTAGAAGTTTTAAGGATAGGGGAGTTGATATTCAAATGGCATATCAAGTTTTAGCAAGAAAATGGCGACCACGCCGTTTTGCAGATTTAGTTGGTCAAACACATGTGGTTGGAGCTTTGCGTAATGCTTTGCAGCAAGGACGTTTGCATCATGCCTATTTACTCACTGGCACACGTGGTGTTGGCAAGACGACAATTGCACGTATTTTAGCCAAAAGTTTTAACTGTGAACATACTTGTGAAGGCGAGCCTTGTGGCGAATGTTCGGTATGTACGCAAATTGATAGCGGTCGTTTTGTTGATTTATTAGAAATAGATGCGGCATCAAACACTGGTATTGATAATATTCGCGAAGTATTGGAAAACGCTCAATACGCACCAACTGCCGGACGTTACAAAGTTTATATCATTGACGAAGTGCATATGCTGTCTAAATCTGCGTTTAATGCCATGCTGAAAACTTTGGAAGAACCGCCAGAACACGTTAAATTTATCTTGGCAACTACCGACCCTCATAAAGTACCGATTACCGTTTTAAGTCGTTGTTTACAATTTGTATTGCGTAATCTAACCGTAGAGCAAGTTTCTGGACATTTAAATTATGTTTTACAACAAGAAAATGTGCCATTTGAAGAAGGTGCTTTGCAATTATTAGGACGTGCCGCTAATGGTTCAATGCGAGATGCTTTGAGTCTGTTGGATCAATCAATTGCATTGGGTTCCGGCAGTATTACCGAAGAAAATGTGCGTCAAATGTTAGGTGTGGTGGATAGACGTTATTTATTTGATTTAATTGATGCAGTTGCCAATCAAGATAATGAAACCGTTTGGCATAGCGTGCGTGAAATGGCAGCACGTTCGGTTGGATTTGCCACTGTATTAGATGAATTGGCAGTTTTATTACAAGAGATAGCGGTACTACAAGTTGTTCCAAATGCTTTTCAAGATGGTCTGCCGGAAAGCCGTGAACTTCACGATTTAGCACAGAAACTATCGGCAGAAGAAATACAGCTTTATTACCAATGCGTTTTGCGTGGCAAGCAAGATTTACCATTAGCACCAGATGAATACGCTGGATTTTTAATGACGGCTTTGCGTATGTTATCTTTTGCACCGTTGGCATCTTCGCGTCAAAATGCACAAGGGCACATTGAGGGCACGGAATTATCTGACCCAAAATAATTACCCCCGTACCACAAAACGGGGGAGATAATAATAAAAATAACCAGTTTTCCGGCAGACCTAATAATATTCAAACACTGCCGGAAAACAATCCTAATGAATCGCAAAATTCAGATAATAAAAATAACCATCTTTCCGGCAGACTTAATAATATTCAAACACTGCCGGAAAACAATCCTAATGAATCAAAAGATTCAGATAATAAAAATAACCATCTTTCCGGCAGACATAATAATATTCAAACACTGCCGGAAAACAATCCTAATGAATCGCAAGATTCAGATAATAAAAATAACCAGCCCTCCGGCAGACCTAATACACATCAAATACTGCCGGAAAACAATCCTAATGAATTGCAAGATTCAGATAATAAAAATAACCAGCCTTCCGGCAGACCTAATACACATCAAACACTGCCGGAAAACAATCCTAATGAATCGCAAGATTCAGATAATAAAAATAACCACCCCTCAGGCAGTCTACCTGATTTAAAAACTGAAAATTGGCAACAAATTGTTTCCATGTTAATTTCCCAATTAGGACCAGCGTCGTGGTTGGCAGAACATTCGTATTTATCAGGAATTGAAAATAATCAAATTGTTATCAGCTTTCACAAAGATGGCAAAACCCATCAACAAATTAGTAATATCAAAACATTAGGACAAGTTTTAGCCAAACACTATGGCACAGATGACAATTTGAAAATTAAAGAATGGCAAGACGATTACAAAAGCATCAGGCAAATTGAAAAAGAATTAAAAGAAGAACAACAACAACAAAATACACAATTTTTTCAACAAGACCCACAAGCGGTGCTAATTGCTAAAATTTTTGGTGGACAATGGCAAGTATTGTAAAATATACCCCTTTTATTTGACTCTCGTTGGAGATTTAATATGTTTGGTAAAGCAGGTTTGGGCAACCTAATGAAACAAGCCCAACAAATGCAAGAAAAAATGAAAAAAGCTCAAGAAGAGTTGGGCAATATTGAAGTAACCGGAGAAGCTGGTGCCGGTTTAGTAAAAATCACCATGACCTGTCATCACGTAGTAAAACGTGTAGCATTAGACGACTCTCTTGTGGGCGACGATAAAGAAATGCTTGAAGATTTAATCGCAGCTGCACTTAATGATGCTGTTCGCAAAGTATCAGACAAATCTACTGACCACATGGAACAAATCACACGTGGTTTAAATCTTCCACCAAATATGATGGGCAATTTATTTGGTTAACGTTTGGTTAAAATTGGATGACAAAGAAAAACGATGCACTTGCCGAATTGATTGCGGCGTTAAAAACACTTCCAAGTGTAGGAGTAAAGTCAGCACAAAGAATGGCATACCACCTTTTACAACACGACCGTGAAGGGGCAGGACGCATCGTTACCACTTTGCAAAACGCACTAAAACAAATTATCCACTGTCGCCTGTGTAATACATTATGTGAACATGAAATATGCCATTTATGTTCAGATGAAAAACGCGACCATTCACGCTTAATGATAGTTCACATGCCATCGGACGTAATTAGCATGGAAAGTGCTAATTGCCATGATGGCTTATATTTTGTACTTATGGGTTATATAGACCCTACCCAAAATAGAGATATTCATTCAACCGGTTTAGAAAAACTATTAGACCGTATCGAAACAGGCGAGATAACAGAAATTATCATTGCCACCAATTTCACCGCAGAAGGTAATGCTACTGCACATATTCTTTACGAAGCTCTTAAGAATTATCCATGTAAAATCAGTAGATTATCACAAGGAATGCCTTTGGGTAGTGAATTGGAATACATTGATTCTGGAACATTAGCACAAGCAGTTTATGAACGTAAATGTTTGAAAAATTAAATATAATAAAAATATGGCTATCAGTTACACGTCCTAAAACCTTATTATTGAGTATTGCAAGTATTGGTTTGGGAAATATTTTGGCATGGCATAATGGATTTTTCTCATATAGCATTGCAATATTAGGAATTATTACCGCAGTTTCCTTGCAAATTTTAGCCAATATAGCCAATGATTATGGAGACGCTACTCATCATGCTGATGATGAACGTTTAGGAGATATACGTTTAGTATCAGCAGGATTAATTACTCATAAATCAATTAAAATAGCAATTATAATAAATATATTATTCTGTATCATTTGTGGTTTAAGTTTAATTTATATTGCTAATGTTAATTGGTTAATATGGATAATTTTAGGCGGAGTATCAATAATAGCGGCTATCACATATACTGTTGGACGTAATCCGTATGGTTATCAAGGATTAGGGGATTTATCAGTATTCTTTTTCTTTGGCATAATTGCAGTATGCGGAATATATATATTACAAACGCATAGTCTGCCGGAAAAAATATTTTTACCAGCATCAGCTATTGGATTATGGAGTGTGGCAGTATTAAATATCAATAATATGCGGGATATTGAACAAGATAAAAAACATAATAAAAAAACTTTGGCAGTAAGATTTGGAATAGAAAAATCACGTTTATATCATTGTTTTATAATATTTTTAGCATTATTGTGTTGGAGTATATTTGCTATATCTCAATTGGGATTAATAATCGGAACAATATTAATTTTATTTAGTATAATTACCTTTCTTTTACATATTAAAAGAGTTATGTCTAATTGGGATTCAAAGTTTCTTAATAATGAATTAAAAAGATTATCCATTTCAATTTTATTGCAACCATTATTTTTATTAATGATATTGTATTTAACCAAGTTATTACATTTAGAATAATGAGTTTTGCAGGTTTCTATATGTGTGCTACACTTTCGCTTTACATAAAAGTTTATATGATTTAACTATTATGAGCGGTTTTTTTCTTACATTAGATGGTGTTGATGGTGCTGGTAAAAGTACTCAATTAGCATTTATCCAAGATTTTTTGCAACAAAAACACATAGATGTAGTGTGCACACGTGAACCCGGTGGAACACAATTGGGGAAAAGTTTGCGAGATTTATTGTTAAATTCACAATCGCAAGTTTGTGCAGATGCCGAAACTTTATTAATGTTTGCCGACAGAGCTCAACATTTACACGAATTAATTATTCCTGCACTATCTCAAAATAAATGGGTTTTATCCGACCGTTTTACCGATGCTACTTTTGCCTATCAAAGTGGCGGTCGCCAAATTGCAAAAGAAAAAATTGAACAGTTGGAAAACTGGGTACAAGGTGATTTACGTCCCGATTTAACGATTATTTTGGATATTCCAGTTGAAATTGCGATTGAGCGTATTCGTAGCAATCGTAATTTAGACCGCTTTGAAAAAGAGGGGATAGATTTTTTTGAACGCGTCCGTGAAAGCTATCTTAATCGTGCACACACCAATCCTGAACGTTATAAAATCATAGATACTAATCGTACACTATCGATTATCCAAAATGATATTGCACAAATTTTATTGGAAGTAATTAATCAGAGGTCTGTTTCATGATTTATCCTTGGCATCAAGAATCTTGGCAAAAACTAACTTCTTGCCAAGATAAACTTCCCAATGCTTGGCTATTAATAGGACAACGTGGAGTTGGCAAAAGAACTTTTGCAAGACACTTATCGACAGCTCTTCTGTGTGAAAATCCAAGTTCCCCATTTGTTGCTTGTGGAAAATGTCAGTCTTGCCATTTATCATCGCAAAACTCTCACCCAGATTTATACGAATTAACCCCAATTATCGAAGATGAAGATAATGCCAAAAAACTATTACAAATAAAAATTGAAGCGGTACGCAAAATGATAGAAAGCGTACATCTAACTCCATTACGTGCTAAACGGAGGGTTGTATTAATTCACCCTGCTGAATCTATGAATGTTCAAGCAGCTAATGCTTTATTAAAGGTTTTGGAAGAACCATCAGACACCGTAATTTTTATTTTAATTGCCCACAGTCGCGACCGATTACTGCCGACAATTAAAAGTCGTTGTCGCCAATTTTTATTACCGACTCCACCTCGTTCGGAGGCATTAGCATATTTACGTAAAAATAAAGTAGAACATGCAGAGGAAAAATTGGCATTTTATGGAGGTTCTCCGCTATTAGTTACCGATGAAGATTATGGTGATTTACACGAGGAATTTTTACATATTTTAACAGCACCAAAATTGCTATTAATTTTAAACATCGCCGAACATTTTGATAAAAGCAAATTGCCATTATCATTATTTTTAGATTGGTTTCACAAATGGTTAATTGATTTAATTGCAGTGTCGCAAGGTTGTGAAAATGTGTTTTATCCACAACATCGTACAAGGTTAGCTGAATTAGTAGAAGACATACAAATATTACCTTTGTTTGCATTATATGATAAAGTAACCAATTTAGTTCCATACGGACAACATACTCTAAATGTCAAACTTGCGGTAGAATCTCTACTTATAGACTATTTGAAATTAACCTTGGATATATAGGAATTAACTTATGGCACAAGCACCTTCAGCCACCAAAATGATTAAATTAAATGTGAATGATCGCAATATGTTGTATCGTTCTTATATGAGTTATTTGAAAAACGGTGGCTTTTTTGTGGTTACCAATGATAGTTTTTCAATTGGTGAAGAAGTAATGTTTTTGTTAACCATTATGGAACATGAAAATCCATTTCCATTGCGTTGCAAAGTGGTATGGATAAATCCAAAATCTAATAATCCATTAAAACCAAGTGGTATAGGTTTATCATTTTTCCCTAACGATGAGATTGCACAAATGGCAAAAAATGTCATCGAAACCAATTTAGCTGGCGTTTTAGATAGCCAGATTGCAACTTTTACAATGTAATACAATGTAGAAGTATTGTTTATAAATTACATTTAAAACTTTCCGGCAGACTATCTAATCTTTGAATAGTCTGCCGGAAAGTTTTTTCTGCTTGATTTTAGAAACCTCTGCAAAATCTAATTTTTGAAAAAGAAACGCCGTAGGGTGGGCTTCCTATCCCACCAACCGCCCGATATGGTGTGGTAAAAAGTTGTTAAAATACAATTGATTAACACCTACGGCGTTTTGGTTGTTTGTGTTGTCCTACCCTACGGCAGGATTAAATTTTTGTTTCAGTAATGGTTTTGCAGGGGTGCTTTTAATAGATTAATTCGCACTTACAAGTTTATTATTTTTCCACATACCACTTTGAGATTTGCCTTGAGCTGATGTAAATGTTCCTTTTCCTTGCAATATTCCATTTACAAATTGACCTTCATAACGAGAACCATTTGCCCAAGTGTATACGCCTTGTCCGGTACGTTCTCCGTCTTTGAATGCACCTTGATAGCGGTCTCCTGTTTTCCAAGTTTTAACGCCTTGACCGTTTGGAAAACCATTTACCCAATTGCCTTCATAACGTGCACCTTTTTGATGGTATACAGCAGAACCATGTCCATTAGGGCGACCGTTTTGAGCCATTCCAGAGTATTCACCAATTAATTTGCCGTTTTTATATAGTTTGCCACTTCCTTGTCCATGTGCATAACCGTTTTGACAAGCACCATGCCAAGTTGCAGTGTATCCTGAAACATGTGGAATACGAACTTTACATTCTTCTGCATTGGCAAACATAAAAGAAATACCAAATGTAGCTAATAGAACGATTTTGGAAAGATTCATTATTTTTTTCCTCATAAAAAAGGGTAAAAAAAACCATCGGTATAAAGGGAGAAAATACCGACGGCTAATACATTGCAGGGAAAACGTCTTACTCACTACTACATAGAATGTCTCTTATCGAGACACTACGTATGACAGGGCGTTTTCCAAAAAGTTCCAAATAAAATAAATTATTTTTTAAGTTATTGAAACTAAATGTAATTTAATCTATTTGTCGGCGAATGGCAGTAGGAATTTCAAAGCTATCCAAAGTTGCTTGGTCTCGGAAACTTTCTGCGGTTAATGCTCCACGAGAGCGTCCAGAACGTCCGGATTGAGCTATACTGTCAATATTAAAGCCAACGTTGTTATTAGGATTATTGGATAGATCCACCACAGGATTGTTGCGACGGATAATTCCTGTAAGATTGTTGTTGCGTTGAGTGCTTTCTTGCAAACCTGTGGCAACAAGGGTTACGCGAATAGTATTAGCGTCCATAGTTGCATCTTCTGCTGTACCGAATTTGAGTTCTGCATCATTGTCTGCGTATTTGCTGATAATGCTCATAACTTCGCGGTATTCTGACATTTTTAGGCAACCTGGTGCGGTAGTGATATTTACCAAAACGCCACGTGCTCCGTCTAAACTAATATCATCTAATAATGGGCTGGAAATTGCTTGTTCTGTTGCATGGCGAGCTCTATCCTCACCACTTGCCATAGCAGAACCCATCATGGCAACGCCTGTAATACCCATTACAGTTTGTACGTCTGCAAAATCCAAGTTAATTAAACCAGGGCAGGTTACGATTTCGGCAATACCGGTTACAGCTGAACATAATACATCATCAGCTGCTTTGAAAGCATCACGTAAGGTTACATCATCACCCAAAACAGTTAGCAATTTGTCATTGGGGATAACGATTAGTGAGTCTACGTGGTCTTTTAGAATTTCCAAGCCTTCTTGGGCAACGCGAATGCGTTTTCCTTCATGAGAAAATGGGCGTGTAACAACGGCTACGGTTAAGATACCCATTTTTTTTGCAATTTCGGCTATAACAGGTGCTGCACCAGTGCCAGTGCCGCCACCCATGCCAGTGGTGATAAACACCATGTTTGCACCGGTTAATGCGTTGGCAATGGCTTCGTGTGCTTCTTCGGCTGCTTTGCGTCCGGTTTCAGGATTAGCACCTGCACCTAAACCGCGTGTAAGTTTTGCACCTAATTGCAAACAATTAGCAGCTTTATTCATGCTTAAAGAAAGTGCATCAGTATTAGCACTTATAAATTCTACACCCGAAAGGGAACTATCAATCATATTGTTGATGGCGTTACAGCCGCCACCGCCTACACCGATAACCTTGATTACTGCTTGTTGTACCGGTTTATTATCGGTTGCTGTGTCTGTGTTGAAAACTAATTCAGCCATGTTTTTTCTATGCTCCTCATAGGGATAATTTATCTTTAAAAATGAAAGAATTTGCTATTATACACTTATCAATGATAATAGTGAAAATAAAAGTTATATTTTTATTTTTTAAGGTGTTGTGCAGCTGCAATAATGCTTTCTGGTACTAATTGCGGTCCGCGATAAATTAGTCCCGTGTAAAGTTGTATTGCTTGTGCTCCATTGTTTAATTTTTCAGCAACATCGCTGCCACTCATAATTCCACCAACTCCGATAATTGGAATCGTTTTTTGATGTTCATCATTATTAAGATGAGTTGCGAGTAATTTTAATACTGTATTGGATTTTTCTGTTAGAGGTCTGCCGGAAAGACCTCCGTTTTCATTGGATAGTTTGTGTTCTCCTAACGAAGATTTATCTATGGTGGTGTTGGTTGCAATTACTCCGTCTATATTGTGATGGCGAATGGCTTGTGCCATAGCGATAATTTGATTTTCATCTACGTCGGGTGCAATTTTTACTGCCATTGGGACGTATTTTTCGAACTTTTCTGATAATTCAGTTTGGCGTTTTTTTAATTTTCCTAATAGGTTGTTTAGTTCGTCTTCTCCTTGTAATGTACGTAGATTTTTGGTGTTTGGAGATGAGATGTTGATGGTTATATATGATGCAAAGTTATATGCTCTATCTAAACAATATATATAATCATCTGTTGCATTTTCGATAGGAGTAGTGGCATTTTTACCAATATTGATACCTAATACGCCACTATATTTTGCTTTTTTTACATTATTAATCAGATAATCTATGCCTTGATTATTAAATCCCATTCTATTTAGTACCGCTTGGTGTTGTGGAATGCGAAATAGACGAGGTTTAGGGTTTCCCTCTTGTGGTTTAGGAGTAACCGTGCCGATTTCAATAAAGCCAAAACCTAATGCAGATAATGCGTCAATATAATCTCCGTTTTTATCCAAACCGGCAGCCAAGCCAACCGGATTTGGAATTGGTAATCCCATTAAGTTGCAGTGCATATCTTTAATGGTATTGGGAAATGGGTTAAAATGCAGACGATGTAAGAATTTTAAGCCATTCAAAGCGGCAATGTGGGAACGCTCTGCGTCCATAGCAAATAAAATTTTTTGTAAAAGATGGTAACTCATAAATATCTTTCTAAATCAATATATTGATAGTATGCCGGAAAGCATTATTTTAAATATTAAAATATTAAATATTATAGATTATATTATCTTTCCGGCAGACTATAAATTAATCACTTACGCGAACCAAATAATGCAGAACCAACACGAATATGAGTTGCACCATACTCTATTGCAAATTTCCAATCGTTAGACATTCCCATAGAAAGAGTATCTAAATTAAAACCATTATTTATCATATTGTTAAATAAATTCTGCATTGCCTGCATTTGATTTCTTACGGTAATTTCATCGGCATTTGCAGTAATGCACATTAGACCGCGTAAATTAAGTTGCGGTAAATTTTGTACATGTTTTGCGAAATCTATCAACTCGTCAGGGTGAATGCCGTGTTTTTGCGTTTCACCAGAAATATTAACTTCAATACATACATTAAGCTTTGGTAAATGCGATGGGCGTGCTTCTGATAGACGTTCGGCTATTTTGATGCGAGACAAAGTGTGTACCCAATCTGCATTTTCTGCGACTATGCGAGTTTTATTGGATTGAATATCGCCAATAATATGCCAAATAATGTCTTCCGGCAGACTTTGATATTTGCCAATCCATTCTTGAATGTAATTTTCACCAAAATCACGATGTCCCAAGTCATACAATATTTTAATATCGTCTGCCGGAAAGGTTTTACTTACAGCAATTAAATTAACGCTTCGTTGGTCGTTATTAAAAGAGTGTAGAGTATTTTGAATTGCATTTTGCAATTCATCATAACGTTTTTGTAAAGAGTCGTTCATAGTGATTCCTGATAAAAAAGAAACAATTTTTAGTGATTTTTAATAGTTTATTGCATTGTATATTGCACATAATAGGTGGCTACATGGTAATATCCCAAAATTAGTTTATTTTAAAATATTTCAATCAATAAAGAGTGGGGTTGTATTATGCACATTACTGACCTATTGGCGTTTGCAGTACAAAACAAAGCTTCTGACTTACATATTAGTACTGGTATTCCACCGATGATTCGTGTTCATGGTGAGATGCGTCGCATTAATTTGCCAGCAACTACTTCCGAAGATACCTTCGGTATGATTACCGATATTATGAATGATACTCAACGTAAACTGTATCAACAAAATTTGGAAACTGACTTTTCATTTGAATTGCCAAATGTAGCACGTTTCCGGGTGAATGCGTTTAATATCAATCGTGGTCCTGCGGCGGTATTCCGTACTATTCCTACCGAAGTTTTAACTTTGGCACAATTGGATAGTCCCAACGTATTTAAGGATATTTGCCAAGCACCACGCGGTTTGGTATTGGTTACAGGACCAACCGGTTCTGGTAAATCTACCACATTAGCGGCAATGGTGGATTATATCAATGATATTAACCCATGCCATATTCTAACCATCGAAGACCCAATTGAGTTTGTGCATCAACCTAAAAAAGCTCTAATTAACCAGCGTGAGTTACATGAACACACGCACAGTTTCGAAAATGCTCTGCGTTCAGCCTTGCGTGAAGACCCTGACGTGATTCTGGTGGGGGAAATGCGGGATATTGAAACCATTCGTTTGGCATTGACCGCAGCCGAAACAGGGCACTTGGTGTTTGGTACATTGCACACCACAGGTGCTGCTAAAACGGTTGACCGTGTGGTGGACGTTTTCCCAGCAGGTGAAAAAGATATGATTCGTACCATGTTGTCGGAATCTTTGCGTGCGGTAATTTCGCAAACATTGCTAAAACGTAAAGACCAAATGGGACGTTGTGCAGCGTATGAAATTATGATTTCAACACCTGCGATTCGTAATTTGATTCGTGAAAATAAAATTTCTCAAATGGGTTCTATGATTCAAACTGGTCAGGCATATGGTATGCAGACTTTGGATCAGGCATTAAATACTTTGGTAAAACGTGGCTTAATTGATGTTCAAACCGCACGTGCCAAAGCAAGTAACGCTCA
Organism: Neisseriaceae bacterium; assembly: GCA_017553165.1. Lineage (GTDB taxonomy): Bacteria > Pseudomonadota > Gammaproteobacteria > Burkholderiales > Neisseriaceae > RGIG9985. The sequence goes on along the minus strand of JAFZMY010000061.1, from coordinate 10,793 downwards.
AAATATTGGTTAATTTGTCAAATAGGGAGATTAGACATGAAAAAAGAGAGCGTCGTTGACGTGTCCATGCAAAAAGTTCAGTTAAATTCTGCAACTACACAGCAGATGGTAACTGATTTTACCGATGAAACCTTACGTAATGCAGGTTCGATTTGTAAAGGTAATCCCCATTTGCAAAAAGCGTATCAGACCTTATACAAAATCATGAAATATGCGGCAGAAAATGGTGCATCAGATATTTTTATTGCACCAGAATTTCCGCCTGCGGTGAAAATCAACGGTACATTGATTCCTATTTCTGATAAAGCGTTTTCCCAAGAAAATGCACGCGATATTGTTTATTCAACTATGTCGGAACGCATGATTCATCAGTTTGAAAAAGATTTGGAATTAAACTACTCACATCGTGCTAATGACGCAGTACGTTTTCGTGTGAATGCTTATCATGAGCAAGGTCGAGTTGGTCTTGTAATGCGTACGATTAGTACTGAAATTGCCACTTTGGACGAATTGGAATTACCACAAGTATTAAAAACATTAGCCATGAAACGTCGTGGTTTGATTATTGTGGTAGGAGCAACTGGTTCTGGTAAATCAACTTCTCTGGCTGCGATGGTTGATTATCGTAATTCTCGTCAATCAGGTCATATTATTACCATTGAAGACCCAATCGAGTTCGTGCATCGTCATAAAAAATCGATTGTAACCCAACGTGAAATTGGTATTGACACTGCAAACTGGCACGAAGCCTTGAAAAGTGCGATGCGTGAAGCACCTGATGTGGTGATTGTAGGTGAGGTGCGAGACCAAACAGCTATGAGTCATGCTATGGAATTATCACAAACAGGGCACTTGTGTATGTGTACCTTGCACGCGACTAACTCTAACCAAGCGATTGAACGTGCGATTAACTTCTACGATGAAATGCGTCATGCTCAAATCTTTATGGACTTATCTATGGACTTGGCAGCGATTGTGTCGCAACGCTTGATTCGCCGTAAAGATGGTTCTGGTCGTGTGTGTGCGATGGAAGTGATGTTGAACACTCCGGCAGTTGCTGACTTAATTATGAAAGGCGATATTGCCGGCATTAAAGAAATTATGGAACGTTCTGATGATGAAGGCATGCAAACTTTCGATGAACACTTGTTTGAACTTTACAAAGAAGATGTCATCAGCTATGACGAAGCTATTTTGAATGCCAACTCTGCCAACAACTTACGTTTGCAAATCAAACTTTACGAAGAAGGTTTGCAAGCAGATGCTCGCAACAAACGTATTCAAAATATGGATTTGATGTAACCTTCATATTTACTGGACTGTATAGAAACTCTTTCTATACAGTCCAAAATTGTTTTAAAATAGCACCCTTTAATTTTCATTCATATCAAGTTGTAAGGATAAAGACAAATATGGCTTTTCTACAAGGTAAGAAAATACTGATTACAGGCATGATTTCCGAACGCTCGATTGCGTATGGAATTGCCAAAGCTTGTCATGCACAAGGGGCAGAATTGGCTTTTACTTATGTAGTCGATAAATTGGAAGAACGCATTCGTAAAATGGCAAAAGAATTTGGTTCAGAAATTGTTTTGCGTTGCGATGTACAAAGTGATGAAGACATCAATAACTTGTTTGTTGAATTAGGCAAACACTGGGACGGTTTAGATGGATTAGTTCATGCAATTGCCTTTGCACCCAAAGAAGCTTTGGACGGTAATTTCTTGGATAATTTCTCACGTGAATCTTTCCGTATTTCGCAAGATGTTTCTGCGTACAGTTTTCCTGCATTAGCCAAAGCAGCACGTCCTATGATGGCTGGACGTAAAGCAGCTTTATTGGCATTGAGTTATTTGGGGGCAGTGCGTGCTATTCCTCATTACAATGTTATGGGATTGGCAAAAGCATCATTAGAAGCTTCGATTCGTTATACAGCATCTGCTTTGGGTCGTTCTGGCATTCGTTGTAATGGTATTTCTGCAGGTCCGGTTAAAACTATTGCCGCATCTGGAATTGCAGATTTTAATAAATTATTAAAATATGCAGCAGATAATAATGCTTTGGGACGCAATGTAACTACTGAAGAAATTGGTAATGCGGCGGCTTTCTTGTTATCTGATTTGGCATCTGGTATTACTGGTGAAATCACTTATGTTGATTGTGGTTACAGTATCAATGCTTTGGGTTCAGCAGAAGAGTAAACGCTTTTTATTAAATATTTTCCGGCAGACTTATATTAAATAGTCTGCCGGAAATTTTTTTGAAATTAAAGTCTGCCGGAAAGGTTTGTTTTTGCTTTTCGAACCCCCTGCAAAACTGGCATTTGTGGCACATTTCTTCGTTGAAACCTCTGCAAAACCCTTACTGAAACAAAAATTTAATCCTGCCGTAGGGTAGGCTTCCCAGCCAACCAAAACGCCGCAGGCGTTAATCAATTGTATTTTAACAACTTTTTATTCCGTCCTATCGGATCGTTGGTGGGATAGGAAGCCAACCCTGCGGCGTTTCTTTTTCAAAAATTAGGTTTTGCAGGGGGTTCTAAAATCAAGCAGAAAAAACTTTTCGGCAGACTATTCAAAGATTAGATAGTCTGCCGGAAAGTTTTAAATGTAATTTATAAACATATGCTACTACAACTTTGAACTGCACTCACATCTACCAGTTTTGCAGGGGTTTCTTTTCCGGCAGACTTTTATATTATTTCTGTTTGATATTGTGGAATCAATGATAGTGCTTGTTGCATATCTTGTTGGATTTGTTGTTTTAGTTCATCAATGTTGGCAAATTTTTGTTCATCACGTAATTTGAGTAAAAATGATACGGATAAACGTTTTCCATAGAGATTTTGATTAAAATCGAATAGATGAACTTCTAATGTTTGCACTTTTTCTGCTGATACGGTTGGTTTAGTGCCGAAATTGGCAACTCCAAATCTCATACCAAAATCACCATTCACCTTACAAAGATATACACCAGACATGGGATAGTGATGGCGTGGAAGATAAATATTAGCAGTAGGGCAATTTAATGTTCTTCCTAATTGTCTGCCATACATTACTCTGCCGGAAAGAGTGTAGTTGTGTCCTAAAATATGAGTTGCAGAAATAATGCGTCCTGATGAAAGTGCTTCACGTACTGCAGTACTTGATGCACGATTGCCGGATAATAAAATTGAAGGTACTTGTTCCACTTCAAATGCTGATTGTGATTTGAGTAGTTCAATGTTACCACCACGTCCTGAACCAAAACGGAAATCGTCTCCAATCAATAAGTATTTGATATTAAGTTGTTGTAATAGAATTTGTTGGATAAACTCATCGGCAGATAAGTTAGCAAATTCTTGATTAAAGCGTCTTACCCACACGGCATCTAAACAATTACTTTTTTCTAATAAATGTAATTTGTCGCGTAATGGGGTTAGACGAAACGGCATTTCCTTGCCATGAATACGAGCAAAATATTCGGTAGGTTGTGGTTCGAAAATCATCAAAACCGATGGTAAGTTACGTTGCTCTGATGCAGAACGCAGTTTTTTTAAAATATGTAAATGTCCTACATGCACACCATCGAAATTACCGATAGTTAAGGCTGAACCATCGGTAAAGTTAGGTGTTTGTGTGTGTCCGAAATAAATATCCACTTTAATTTTTTATGTTATAAAAGCGTTAATTGTACATCATAAGTTGGCATTTATCTCTTTAAGATTAGTGTAATCCACATATATTTTAATACGCATGTTTTTTGACAAACGAGACGAAAAGGACTTTAAGATGAAAAAAACTCTATTAGCACTAACCTTGTGTGCTGTTTCTGTATCTGCATTTGCTAAACCATCTTGCACTGCGTATCCTGAAAATGAACGTGTTGGCATGTTTCAGTTGCAACAAGATTTAATTAAACGTGGGTTTGAAATTAAAGATTCTCAAATCAAAAATAATTGCTATCGTGTTAAAGCAAAGAAAGATGGTAAGCCAGTTAAAATGTATTTCGATATGAAAGGTAAACCAGTAGAGCGTGAAATGAATAATCAACCCAATGTTAGAAATAATGGTAAGTCATGTACTTATTATCCGCAAGATAAGCGTATGGCACAAAACGATGTTCAACGCAAAATATTAAATAACGGTGGAACTATTTTGCGTTTTGGCGAGCGTGATAATTGCTTTAATGCGTTAGTCAGAGATAAAAACGGTAGCAAAGTTTTGATGCGTTTGGATATGAGTAATGGTAATGTAGTGGAAACTATCACTCCATCTGCACAAAACGAAAAGTATGATGGCAAATTTGATAAAAAATCACATAAAAAACATGATAAGAAAAAATAATATAATGTAAAAATAAGTCTGCCGGAAAACATATAATTAATTGTTTCCGGCAGACTATGTATAGTTATAAATTAAATATAAATTGGTGGCGAAAATGCGTATTCTATTAGTGGAAGATGACCCCTTAATTGGAGATGGTATTGCAGCTGGTTTGCCTAAATTAGGTATGACCGTAGATTGGTTTCGTTCAGGGAAAGAGGGCGAGGCTGCGTTGGAATGTGCACCTTATGATGCGGTGATTTTGGATTTGGGCTTGCCACAAATTGATGGCATAGATATTTTGTCGCATTGGCGAAAAAAAGGTTTGCAAACACCGGTTTTAATTTTAACTGCACGAGGTACTTTGGAAGATAAATTGCAAGGATTAAATTCCGGTGCTGATGATTATTTAAGCAAACCATTCTCTTTGGACGAAGTAGCAGCACGCTTAAATGCTTTGGTAAGACGCAGTCATGGATTTAGCCATACATTATTGACACATGGACGTTTGACTTTGGATACATCTGCCAAAACAGCAAAGTTAGGCGATGAAGCATTAGAATTAACCGCACGTGAATACGTTTTATTGGAATTATTACTAATGCAAAGTGGCAGAATTATCACTCGTGCTCAAATTGAAGATAAGTTATACGGTTGGGATCAAGAAATAGATAGTAATGCGGTTGAAGTTTATATTCACCGTTTGCGTAAAAAATTAGGTAACAATTTTATTTTAACCAAACGACGTTTAGGTTATGTATTAGGGGAAAAACCGTGATCGAACGCATGGGGATTCAAACTCGTTTAGTGTTAACTATTTGTATTGTTTTGCCGGTTATTTGGATTGTTGCTGTATTAACAGCAGGTTACTCATTGTATGAAGAAGTAAATAAATCTAATGATACCCAAATGAGTCAGTTAGCACGTAGACTGCTAACTATTCCGCAAACTACTGATGGTCAAGCAATGTTTGTGCCTCAACTCAAACAATTAGTTGATGATGACGATGAAGAGGGTGAAGCCAAAGATAAATACATGACTTTTGCCGTTTGGGGTGGTGATGACCAATTACTATTGGCAGACCGTGGTAGTTATTTTTTACGTTTTATTCCCAAACAAAACGGTTTTTATGATACCGAGTTACCATCTCGTAAAAAAATGAAAAATCTGTCGGAAAATGAGAATAATAAATCTTTCCGGCAGACTTCTGAATACCCACATCATGAAAATCAATCTTCTACGCCGGATATGCCTATTGATAAAAAGAAAATCAAAGGTAAAAAGAGTAGAAAGTGGCGTATCTTATATCTCAAATCGCCAGATGGTAAAGTATCGGTTGCGGTTGGGCAGAGTATGAAAGTACGTTATAACATGGTGTGGGAAATGATTGGCACCCAAGTATTGCCATGGGTAATCGCATTGCCTTTGCTATTAATAATTTTATTATGGTCAGTGCGTAAATCTCTGTTTCCATTAAAACAATTGACTAATCATCTACATAAAAGAAATATTGAAGATGATAGTAAACTATCAGACAATGTTCCGACAGAAATTCAACCATTAATTCATGCTTTGAATCGCATGTTTGATAGAATCCAAGAGGCTATTAATCGGGAACATCGATTTACTTCCGATGCAGCACATGAATTGCGTAGCCCTTTAACTGCACTTAAAGTGCAAGCAGAAGTATTAGCTTTAAGCGAAAATGAAGATGAAAGAGAAAACGCAATAATTAATATGCACAGCAGTATTAATCGAGCTTCACATCTAATCGAGCAATTATTGGTAATGTCAAGATTAGACCCAATTACTCAAGTTCAGGACACTCCAATTAATTGGGGAGAAGTTGCAGAAAAGGTAATGCGAGATGTAAATATTTCTGCACGTGAAAAGCGAATTAAATTAAAACAAAATATTCTTTCCGGCAGTCCTGAAAACGTATTGCCTCTAAAAGGAAATTCTTTGCTAATTGAATTAATGTTACGTAATTTAATTGATAATGCTATACGTTATTCACCTGAAAATAGCGAGGTTACTTTAGAGATGAGTGATAATGCAATTAGTGTTATTGATCAAGGTTGCGGTATTCCTGATGAATTAATGCCTCGCATTAGAGAACGTTTTTTCCGTCCTCCCGGTCAAACTGAATCTGGTAGTGGTTTGGGATTATCGATTGTAGACAGAATTGCACAATTACATAATTTACGCCTAATTTTAAGCAATCGAGAAGAGGGTGGTTTAATAGCTAAAATTATACATTGTTAATATTAATTTATTTTTCCGGCAGACTTATTGTTTATAAATAGTCTGCCGGAAAATGTTTAATTTATAATTTATAATTTATGACTTAAATCTAAACCACTAAATCCTAACCAGTCGGTATCTATATTTTTACTGAATGCGATACATTTGAATAATTCACCCATTTCATGCGGATTAAGTAATTTCTGACAAGCAGCTGCGGATTTTATATATTCATGGCTACTTGAATCTCCGATTTGTGCTAATAAATCAGTAATACCGCATGCAATCAAAAAATTTGCTTGATTAGTATAACCAATAAAATCTATTCCAGTTTGCATACTACTATCGGCTATGTCTGAAAAATTAACATGGGCGGTTAAATCCATTTGTCCTGTAAACATAAATGGATTATCTATGGTGCGATGTTGGTAATGTCCAATTAATGTGCCCATTGAGCGTTGCGGGTGATAATATTCATTCGCATCAAATCCATAATCAATCCATAAAATGCCACCACGTCTTAAACGTTCTGCAATAGTTTTTACAAATGCTTGTGCATATAGATTGATTTCGGTGCGATAAGTCTCATTAGTATTTGGTAATTTATGTAATGCTTGCTCTAATAATAATCCAGTGGCCTTTTCTTCCGCCCAATCAAAACCTTGTTGAGTATTTTTAACTCCCATACGATAAATTACATCATCTCTTTTTTCAACTATTTCGCATGGCATAGCATCTAATACTTCATTACCTAAAATTATGCCATCAAAAGTTTCTGGCAGACTATATAAATGTTCTATTTTATGAATATGTTGTGGTGAATGTTTTGCAATATATTCTTTTTGTCTTTCTTGTAAATCTGCTGATAATTCAATAATATAATATTTTTTGCATACGTTTTCAGGTAAGGCATTCAATATATCAACCGCTAATTTGCCTGTGCCTGCACCAAATTCATATAAATTACCAGCAGTTTGAGGAAGAATTTGTTGGACTTGATTTGCAAGTGATTTTCCAAATAAATCAGTTAGTTGTGGAGATGTAGTAAAATCTCCATGAATGCCTATTTTTTCTACACGTCCGCTGTAATATCCATATTTAGGAGAGTACAGAGCCAGATTCATATAATCAACAAATGCTAAAAATCCTCCTAATTCATTGATTTTTTGTTTTATTTGTAAATTTAAGGCTTCGTTGTCTGCCAATTGTTGTTCTGTAAGCTGTGGAAGTTGAGTATCCATAATATCAAGTTTGTAAAATTATAAAATAAGCATAGCTTATAATGATTAGGTTAGAATTAGCAAAGTATATTTTTTCTTTTCCGGCAGACTGTTAATGATAATAGAAATAACCTTGCATGTTATTGCGTTGGTGTGATAGTGTGGTGAGTTGTAGTTGTTTAGATTTTAAATTGCGGGGTATGTTTTGTGAATATCAATAAAATTGCCAAATTCGGGGAAATGTTCAAAGATTCTGCGTTGAAAACAAAAGAAAATTGGAAAATTGATACGCAAATCAAGGAACTGCAAAACGAACTTTCCGATGCCTACCGTATTCTTGGATTTGCCTATTATGAAAAAATGAAAGCAAATGATAAGGCTGTCCGTGATAGTTTCAATGTGAAATCCAAAAATCTAATCGAAGAAATTGATCAAAAATCAAATCAATTAGCCACGCTGCGAGAAAGCAAAACCGTGCTAACGCAAAAGCGTTGCGAGCAGTGCAGCAAAGAAGTGCCAAACGACAGCCTATTCTGCCCATATTGTGGTGCATCATGCAAAGAGAGTGCGGCTGATGAGTAATGTTATGCTAAAAAAATGTACGCAGTGCTTTGGGCTGATTTTCCATAATTGGAAATATTGTATCCACTGCGGCAATGATATAAGCCAAGACGGACAATGCAAAAAAGCATTGGCTTTTCCTGTGCTAAAAACAGAGTGGGGTGTGGCAAAATTAAAAGAATTATACCAAGAAGAAGTGGCATATCTAACCGCAGACACAACGCCCAGCGTGAGTACAATGGCAAGTTCAATGGCGAATACAGTGGCAAACACTGTGGCAAGTGCTATGGCAAGTAAAACGGCAAGCACTGTGGCAAATACAGTGGTTAATGCAACCGCTAATGCCGTAGCAGGTACAGTGGCAGGGGCTACGGCAGGCACAACAGCCATTACCACAGCAAGCAAAACCGCCATTACAACCGCAAGTAAAACAGTAAGCACGGCGGCAAGTACCGCAGCAAGCAAAACAGCAAACACCACAAAAACCTTAAAAGGTATGAAAAACTCGGTTTCTAAAATGCTGTTTGAGGGCGAGATTGTCGAACCCATAGAATTAGGAGGCGATGAAAAAAGAGAACTCACCGTTGATATTACCGACAGAACAGTCAAACAAAATGGCAAAGAACGGGTTTTGTTAAAAGACATTCATCTGAAAGTTACCGATGGCGAAATGTGCTTAATTTTAGGCGGTTCAGGGGCTGGCAAAACCACTTTTTTAAATGCGGTTATGGGTTCTGAGCGAGCCAACGCCAAAGTTACCTACGGCGGCATTGATTTATATGAAAGTTACGACAGGCTCAAACATTTTATTGGTTATGTCGCCCAAATGGATCCCTTGCGAATGGACGACACGGTTTATATGACGCTGCACAGTGCGGCACAGTTAAAACTGCCCAAGCACATTGTGGAAGACAAAGAACAACTAAACGAACGCATTAAAACGGTTTTGGAAACCGTGTCTTTAACGGCAGAATCGGAAAATTTAGTCCGAAAATTAAGCGGCGGTCAGAAAAAACGCCTGAATATTGCGGTGGAATATATTACCAATCCGCACTTATTCTTTTTAGACGAGCCTGATTCAGGTTTGGACGGCAGTCAAGCCAAGATTTTAATGGAAAATTTAAGAAGCATTGCCGATGCAGGTAAAATTGTGATGCTCATTTCGCATGTGCCTGACCGTGTGGCTAACTTGTTTGATAAAGTGATTGTGTTAGCCAAAGATAAACATTCAGGTGTCGGCGGTTTGTCGTTTTTTGGCAGCGTGAAAGACGCTTTGAAACATTATCAAACCGAAACATTGGAAGGGATTGTGTCGGTTTTGGATAAACAAAGTGGTGTGGCGTAATAGTCAATTCATACCCAAACCATACAGCGTTGGCTCTCCTTGCTGTATTATTCATACTATCTGCGGCTCGCCGCCTTGTATGATTTTGGTCTGAATTGACTATTTAGTATAGGGAAAATCATTATGGAATATTCATCTCGTATTCAGCAAATCAAAATTTATTTTGGCAAACGCAAGCGAGAATATCTAAACGGCAAAGGGTTGTCGCGAACCATTATTTACACGGTTGTGATTGGCTGTCTGCTTGCATTGGTTTTGGGCGAACAATTTTTTAAAGAAGAACCCACTTCTAAATCAGGTTTTTTTATATTAGCGACAATTTGCATTTTTTACGGCGTTTTTAACTCGGTGCGATTGGTTTGTGGCGAGCGTGAAATCATTAAGCACGAACACCGTAGCGGTATGCACATTTCTTCTTATATTTTAGGCTATGCCGCATTTAATTTCTTTATCTGCCTACTGCACGCATTGGTTACTTGGGGCATTATTGCGGTGTGGTATTACCCTGCCATTATCGGCGGCACGGAAACTCACGCTTATATGCGGCTTGTCGGCTATTTATTTACGATGATTTTCATCACCTGTGCGGCAGACGCAATGGGACTGTTTGTTTCTTCTTTCTTAAAAAACACCTTTGACGCAATGAAAGCCATGCCATTTGTGATGATTTTACAAATTGCCTTTGCCGATATTGTGTTACCCTTGCCAAGCAAACTCACATGGATTAGCAATCTGACTTTAAGCAAATGGGGAACCAACGCCATGATGGCGATTGGCTTTCATAAAGAAGATTCCAATCTACTCGGCTGCTGGGGCGTGCTGATTTTATTTACACTCGCTTTTTTGGCATTATCAATTTTGGTATTACAGTCGATTGATAAAGACCAAAGATAATAGAAAAAGTTTTTTCAGGCTGCCTGAAAGGTGTAATTGAATGACAAAACAGGAAAAATTAGTTTTAAAATGTTAAGTTATAAAGGCTATCTTGGCACGGTTGAATTTGACGAAGAAAATAATTCGTTTTTCGGCACGGTGAGCGGTATTCGTCAATTAGTTACTTTTGAAGCCGATAACGCTGCCGATTTGCGTGCGTCTTTTTATGCCGCAGTTGATGATTAC
>JAFZMY010000011.1 GCA_017553165.1 Neisseriaceae bacterium | reverse complement strand
TGGTTTTTTTAAAAATATTTTATCAATAAAAACAAGGACTTAATTTTTTGGCAAAATGGGGTAAAAACTTATAGAAAAAATCCCCTTTGATTTTTAAGGAAATTTTATGAAAATCGCAATTATAGATTACGGAATGGGCAACTTACATTCAGTCTTAAAATCGGTACTTTTTGTTGTGCAACACACAAAAAGCCCTGCGACAGCGTTTTTAACGCACAATCCCGAAGAAGTTTTATCGGCAGACAAAGTGATTTTCCCTGGACAAGGGGCAATGCCCGATTGTATGAAATCTTTGCAACAATCGGGCTTGGGGGACGCTGTTGCTATTTCTTTGAAAAATAAACCTTTTTTTGGCATTTGTGTGGGGGCACAACTTCTGTTTGAAAAAAGCGAAGAAGGCAACACACAGGGCTTGGGACATTTTTCAGGCAGCGTCAAACGCTTTAATCAGCCTTTGCAAGATAAAAACGGCAACCGCTTAAAAGTGCCGCATATGGGCTGGAACACGGTGCGACAATGCCAAAATCACCCATTATTCAAAGACTTAAAAGACAACGCTCATTTTTATTTTGTGCATAGTTATTACTTTGCTCCTGATGATAAAAACATTATTTTGGGCGAATCTGAATATCCTACCCCATTTGCTTGCATTGTCGGAAAAGACAATGTGTTTGCCACACAATTTCACACCGAAAAAAGCGGCGATAATGGCTTGTTATTGCTGAAAAATTTTATTGAGTGGAATGGTTGCAATGAGTAATGAGCAATTAGCAATTAGCAATTTCAGGCTGCTTGAAAATTTATTTTTTTATACTGATAACGGAGTACTCAAAATATGAAACGCAAACTTTTATTACTCGCCGCTTGTTTTTCTTTCGCCTTAACGCCATTAGCAATGGCAGAAAGTGCAGAAGATTTATTTTATCAAGGTGTTAATGCAGAGAAAAAAGGCAATTACAATCAAGCCGCTAAATTGTTTGAACAAGCCTGTCATGGCGGTGTTGCAGAGGGTTGTTTTAATCTCGGCTTGTTGTATGACAACGGTCAAGGTGTGAAACAAAACTATGCACAAGCCGCTAAACTTTATGAACAAGCCTGTCATGGCGGTATTGCACAGGGTTGCTATAATCTCGGCGTGTTGTATGAAAAAGGTCAAGGTGTGAAACAAAACTATGCCCAAGCCGCAAAACTATGGGAACAAGCCTGTCATGGCGGTGTTGCACGGGGTTGCTATAATCTCGGTGTGTTGTATGACAACGGTCAAGGTGTCAAACAAGATTATGCCCAAGCCGCTAAATTGTATGAAAAAGCCTGTCATGGCGGTGATGCAAAGGGTTGCTTTAATCTCGGCGTGTTGTATCACAACGGTCAAGGTGTGAAACAAAACCATGCCCAAGCCGCTAAACTCGTTGAACAAGCCTGTCATGGCGGTGTTGCACAGGGTTGCTATAATCTCGGCAATTCGTACTACAAAGGTCAAGGTGTGAAACAAAACTATGCCCAAGCCGCAAAACTATGGGAACAAGTCTGTCATGGCGGTTATGCAGAGGGTTGCTATAATCTCGGCGTGTTGTATGGAAAAGGTCAAGGAAAACGGCAAGACTTATCCTCTGCCAAAGAATATTATGGCAAAGCCTGTAATTTAGGCTATCAAAATGGTTGCAACTGGTATAAAAAATTGAATATAAAAGGATATTAAAAAACGCCCTTTGGGGCGTTTTTGTTGTTGCTTGTTATTATTCAGGCTGCCTGAAAAGGTTTTTGCATTGCCGTTATATTGATTTACGCTACCCTAAAATTATTTTTAACTTCGCTTCGCTTGTTAAAAATAATTTTAGGAGATTGCCACGCCTGACTTTGGTCAGGCTCGCAATGACGAAATGGGCTACCTGAAATTGCTCATTACTCATTACTCATTGCTAACTGCTCATTGCTAATTTCTCATTGTTCATTATTTTGCTAAAATCTCCCCTTTTAACGCCAAATGCCAAACGCTATGACCCAAAACTACGATGAATCCAGTGTAACCGTGTTAAAAGGCTTGGAGCCTGTTCGTGAGCGGCCTGGTATGTACACACGCACGGAAAATCCGACTCATATTATTCAAGAAGTGATTGATAACGCCGCCGATGAGGCTTTGGGCGGTTTTGCAAGTGAAATTTGTGTGGAAATTTTCCCTGACGGCGGCATTGAAGTTTCCGATAATGGGCGGGGTATTCCCACTGGACTTCACCCTGTGGAGCAAATTAGCGTAGTTGAATTGGTTTTTACGCAACTGCATGCAGGCGGTAAATTTAATAAAAAAGACGGCGGTGCGTATGCGTTTTCAGGCGGTTTGCATGGCGTGGGCGTATCGGTTACAAATGCCTTATCACGCCGCTTGGAAGTGAAAGTGAAACGAGAGGGCAAAATTTTTGCGATTGCCTTTGCAAACGGCGGTGAAGTGGTTGAGCCTTTGCACGAAATCGGCACATGCTCCCTGAAAGACACTGGCACGGCGGTTAAAGTGTGGGCAGACGGCAAATATTTTGATAACCCCAATGTGTCGCTCGTGGAATTAGAACGCATTATGCGTGCCAAAGCGGTGTTGTTATCAGGTGTAAAAGTTAAATTAAAACAACATATTAACAGCGAAATTGCGATAAAAGAATGGCATTATCCAAATGGTTTAACCGATTATTTAAATGACTTAATTGCGGACAATATTCCTGCTGTCCCCACAATGACGGTTGAACGCTATTTAGACGAAGAAACCGAAGACTTTGCCATAGGCGAAGGAGCGGCGGCGGCGTTGTCTTGGATTGAAGAAGGTGTTGCAAATAGTGAGAGTTATGTCAATCTCATTCCCACACCGTCAGGTGGCACGCACGAATCAGGCTTAAAACAAGCGGTTTTTACCGCCGTTTCTCGTTTTATTCAGCACCATAATTTATTGCCGCGTGGCGTAAAATTGCAAAGCGAAGATGTGTTTGCCAAAGTGGCGTTTGTGCTGTCTGCACGAATGATAGACCCACAATTTCAAGGGCAAACCAAAGAAAAATTAACGAATCGAGATGCCTTAAAATTAGTCAGCACGGCTTTGGCGGATACGATTGAATTGCAATTAAATAACAATGTGGAAGCAGGCAAAAAAATTGCCGAAATTTCCATTCGCCAAGCACAGGCACGCATGCGAAGCGTAAAAAAAATAGAAAAGAAAAAAGGTTCAGGGGTTGCGGTTTTACCTGGCAAACTCACCGATTGCGAAAGCGAAGACATTCGCGAAAACGAGTTGTTTTTGGTTGAGGGCGATTCGGCAGGCGGCTCTGCCAAACTCGCTCGCGACAAAGCCACACAAGCCATTTTACCCTTGCGTGGCAAGGTGTTAAATTCGTTTGAAGTGCATCGCGATCAGTTGTTTGGCAATCAAGAAATTCACGATATATCGGTTGCAATCGGCGTTGATCCGCACGCTTATACGGACGAAGTGGATTTATCAGGTTTGCGATATGGCAAAATCGCCATTTTGTCAGACGCAGATGTTGATGGCTCGCATATTCAAGTTTTACTGCTAACATTGTTTTACACCCATTTTCCCAAACTGATTGAAAACGGACACATTTTTGTCGCCCAGCCACCACTATATCGCATAGATGTGGCTGCGTCAGGCAAAAACAAGCCAGCACGCAAGTTTTATGCGTTAGATGAAGCCGAATTGTCGTCATTATTAGAACGATTGCGTAAAGAAAATATTAAAGAAACCGCTTATTCTGTGAGCCGTTTCAAAGGCTTGGGCGAAATGAACCCAGACCAACTGAAAGACACCACAATGCACCCAGACACACGGCGGTTGCTGAAAGTGGCTCCGATTGAAGATATGGCAGAAATGAACGCCATTTTCACCAAACTAATGGGCAAAGGCGAAGCGGCAGCACGGCGACAATGGATGGAAGAAGAAGGCGATAAAGTTGTGGCAGATGTTTAAAGTGTATAGATTTATAAATAAAGACTTTCCGGCAGACTTAATTTACATAAACCCAAAGTCTGCCGGAAAACAAAAAGGACAATTAAATGAATAAACTATTTACCCTACCCACACACAATAACAACACATTCAATGCCCAAGAACACCTACCATTAGTTGTATATTTCTATCCCAAAGACAACACACCAGGTTGTTCTACGGAAGCTGTCGAATTTTCAGCATTATATGAAGATTTCAAAAAAGAAGGTTATGAAGTTGTAGGCATTTCAAGAGATAGTATTGCATCTCATCAAAAATTTGTATGCAAATTAGATATTCCATTTCCCCTACTCTCCGATAGCGATGAAACTGTTTGCAATCAATTTAGCGTTATGAAAGAAAAAAATATGTATGGCAAAAAAGTATGGGGAATTGAACGATCAACATTTGTTTTGGATAAATCCGGCAAAATCGTGCAAGAATGGCGAAAAGTAAAAGCTGCCAACCACGCAGCAAGCGTTTTGGAATGGATAACAAATAATTGCAATTAAAAATCGCAGGATGAACCCCCTGCAAAACTGGTAGATGTGCGTGCAGTTCAAAGTTGTATTAGCACAGAAAACGGGATAATCTTTTATATATTAGCTTGTTATATGATTTTGAATCACAGCTTTCATACATAAGCACTTAAAAATCTGGCATAATGCGAAAGATTTTCTTATGCAATACATATTTTATTTAACATGCTTTCTTCTTTACGTAAAAAACCGGTTGTTTTACTAATATTAGATGGATTTGGGGATCGCATTGCCGCCGATGACAATGCTATTTCCCAAGCCAATATGCCTAATTTTAAAAAACTCAAACACGAATTTGCCTATGGCACAATTGACGCATCAGAACGTATGGTAGGTTTACCAACTGGACAATTTGGAAACTCCGAAGTTGGACACTTAAATATCGGAGCAGGACGCGTAGTTGAGCAAGATATTACCCGAATTGATATTGCTATTGAACAAGGACTTTTATCCCAAAATCCTGTTTTACAAAAAGCCATGTCTGCCGGAAAAGAACACACTTTACACCTATTTGGTTTATTTTCAGATGGTGGCGTGCATAGTCATATTGAACATATTTTTGCAGTATTAGATATTGCACGTAATGCAGGATTACAAAATATTGTCGTCCACCCATTTTTAGATGGACGCGACACCCCACCTAAAAGTGCAGAAATATATCTCAAAAGATTAGACGAATATTGTCAAACTTATCCACAAGTTAAAGTTGGTACAGTAGTTGGACGTTTTTATGCGATGGATAGAGATAAACGCTGGGATAGAGTACAACACGCTTATGACGCACTGACCAATATCTCTGCACCATTTAATGCAAGCACATCTTGCGAAGCATTACAAATGGCATACCAACGCGGCGAAAACGATGAATTTGTACAAGCAACTAATATAAAGACTGCCGGAAAGACTGCCGGAATTAATGATGACGATGTAATTTTATTTTTAAACTTCCGTGCCGACCGTGCTCGTGAGTTAACACAAGCATTTACCTTTGATGATTTTGATGGTTTTGTACGTCAAAAAACACCAAAACTATCGTATTTTGCATCACTTACCGATTACGGCGAACAATTCAAAAACGATGTATTATTCGCCCCCCAAAGCATTAGCAATGGTTTTGGTGAATACATTTCCGCACATGGTTTGCGACAATTAAGAATCGCCGAAACCGAAAAATATCCACATGTAACCTATTTCTTCAACGGCGGAGTGGAAACACCATATCCATTAGAAGAACGCATTTTAGTACCATCACCCAAAGTTGCAACCTATGATTTGCAACCTGAAATGTCAGCCGATGAAGTCGCAAATCACATAGTTAATGCTGTTGAAAATGAACAATTTGAAGTAATCATTTGCAATTTTGCCAATGGCGATATGGTAGGACATACCGGAGTATTATCTGCCGCTATTCTTGCTGTTGAAACTTTGGACAAATGTATTGGTCGTATTGCAGAAGCTGTTTTGGCAAAAGGTGGCGAATTGCTAATCACAGCCGATCACGGCAATTGCGAACAAATGTTTGACGAAACTAATGGACAAGCACATACTCAACACACCACCAACCCAGTACCATTTTTATATATCGGAGAGCCAGCACAAATCAAAACAGGCGGTGCACTAAAAGATATTGCACCAACACTTCTATCAATGTTAGGCTTAAAACAACCCCCTGAAATGAGTGGAGAGAGTCTCATAGTATGGACAAGCTAAAAATCTTATTATCCGCTATTTTATTGGCAATTAGCACAATAGCAATTGCAGAACATGATACTGAATCAACAGCACAACAAGAAGATTTACAAAAGGTACGCAAAGAAATCAGCGATGCCGACCGTGATGTTAAAAACAAACGTGCTGAACAGAAAAAAATTGCCGAACGCATTCGTGCAACCGAAAAAGAATTAGTACGCCAACGTGCGGAATTAGATAGCATTTTAAACGAGAAAAAAGTTGCAGTTGATGAATTAGAAGCCTTGCAACAACGTGCATCTCAATTGGAAACACAAATTGCTGGCATGAAAACCCAAGTAGCACGTTTGGTAAATAGCCAATATCACAATAATCAACCTGATGCTTTGGTCTTAATGCTACAAAACAGCAATCCCAACGATAAAGGGAGACACCTACAATACGCACGCTATATTCAAAATGCTAACCGCAAATTGATTAACCAACTCAAAGCACAACAAAATGAATTAGAACGCCAAAGCGTTGCCATTAATGAACAAATCGAAAAAGTACAAGAACTAATCAATCGCCAACGTGCAATTGTCGAAAAACTAACAAAACAGAAAAAAATGCAGTTGAGCGAAGCCGATAAATTAGATGACGATATTTCACGTAATGAAAAGAAAATACGTGGTTTGCGTGGCAATGAAGCACGATTATCTTCGCTGTTGAAACAATTAGAAACCCAAAAAGCACAACAACAAAGAACTCAAAACGATATAAAAGAAAATAGCAATAAATCAAATAACACAGCAGAAAATGATGCTGCTATTCCAGATAAAGTTGCCTATAACAATAGCGGTGCATCGGATACACCAGTAATTGATTCAGCCTTTTCACGCATGCGTGGTAAATTAACCTTACCAGTAAAAGGCAGTATAGAAGGACGTTTTGGTTCGCCTAAACCTAATGGTGGCAGTTATAACGGTTTATACATTGCAACACCTCCGCAACCAGTACAAGCAGTAGCTGCAGGAAAAGTTGCATACGCTGGTGATTTACAAGGATATGGCAAAACAGTTATTGTCGATCATGACAATGCTTATTTGACGGTATATACCGGTTTATCATCAATTTCGGTTGGCAATGGACGCGAAGTAAAATCACGTCAAACCATTGGCACTACTGGAACATTGCCAGATGAAACTCGTGGTCTTTATTTTGAAATACGTTATCATACAAGACCATTAGACCCATCTGGTTGGTTTGTGAAATCTTAATGTTAAATTTTAATTACCAATTTATTAAAAAGTAGAGAAACACTATGTCGAAGAAAAAAAACATAATGAAAAAAATCACCTTGTGCGTTACTTGTACATTATTAGGTGCAATAAGTGCAATATCAATGCAATCTTTTGCCGATAGCGGTAAAGATAGTCTTCCAGTACAAGATTTGCGTACATTAGCCGAAGTATATGCACAAATTAAAGCTAATTATTATCAAGAAACTACCAATGATAAATTGATTCAAGATGCCGTAAAAGGCATGGTTCATGGTTTAGATCCTCATTCTGAATATTTATTATCAAAAGATTTTGAAGATTTAAAAGAACATACAACAGGTGAATTTGGCGGTTTGGGTATGGAAATTGGCAAGAAAAACGATGCCATCGTTGTTATTGCACCAATTGAAGACACCCCTGCCGAACGTGCAGGCTTACAAAGTGGTGATTACATTATCAAAATCAATGATGAATCCACTCGCGGTATGAGTACCACCGAAGCGGTAAAACTCATGCGTGGCAAACCAGGCACTGATATTAATCTTACTATCACTCGTGAAAATAGCAGTGTTCCTATTGAAGTAAAAATTACACGTGCCATGATTCAAGTAAAAAGCGTTCGTTCAAAACTATTAGAAGAAGGATACGCTTATATACGTGTTTCACAATTCCAAGAACGTACAACCCAAGATTTGGTAAATCATATCAAAGAATTAACTAAACAAAACAAAGGTGAACTCAAAGGTTTAGTTTTAGATTTGCGAGATAATCCAGGTGGTTTACTTAATCAAGCAGTTGGTGTTTCCGCAGTATTCTTGAAAAAAGGAGATGTAGTTGTTAGCACCAAAGGTCGTGATGGACGCAATGCTACATCTCATCGTGCTGACCGTAGTGGTTATCTTTTAGGACGTAATAATCAAAAAGATCCATTAGAAGGTCTGCCGGAAGAAGTTAAAAAACTTCCTTTAACCGTATTAATCAATTCAGGTTCTGCTTCTGCATCAGAAATTGTTACTGGTGCTCTGCAAGATTATAAACGTGCTGTTATTTTAGGAGTTTCAAGTTTTGGTAAAGGTTCGGTGCAAAGCGTAATGCCACTATCTAATGGTTCTGGCATTAAGCTTACTATTGCCTTGTATTACACTCCTCATGATCGTTCTATTCAAGCACAAGGCATTGTTCCTGATATAGAAGTTAAAGACAAACGTGATGCTTTCCAAATGCGTGAGGCAGATTTATCTGGTCATTTGAATAATCCATTTGGTGGCGAGGAAAACAAAGGCAAAATAGACGAAGAAGCATCTAATTTGAAAAAAGAAGATGCAAAAGAAAAAACTGATGACGAAAAATTCGATGAATTATTAAGTCGCAGAGACCCTAATCCAGAAAAAGACGATGTTCTGAAAAAAGCATTAGAAGTGCTAAAAGACAGCCAGTTGTATCAAGACAGCATCGGATTAGCTGAAAAAGAAGGTCGTAATAAGGTTGATGAGAAAAAAATATCAAGCAATGAGTAAGTTTGATTAAATAGTCTGCCGGAAAATAATTTATGTTTAACACATAGAAAGTGTGCAATATGAACAAAATAGTTGAAAATATTCCATATGATGAATTGGTGGTAGGACAACGCACCGAGCTTGTCCACACTACCACCGAGGAAGACGTTAAATTATTTGCCGCTGCCAGCGGTGATACCAATCCTGCACATTTAGATGCAGAATATGCTGCTACCACACAATTTAAGCAAGTAATTGTGCATGGTATGTTTTCTGCCGGATTAATTTCCACAGCAATTGGTACTCAACTACCAGGTATTGGCACAATTTATTTAGGACAAGATTTGCAATTTCGCCGTCCTGTTTATATTGGCGACACTTTGACAGTTAGTATCAGTGTCTTGGAAAAAAATGATGATAAAAAATGGGTTACTTTGGAAACTTTGGTTACCAACCAAAAAGGCGAAAAAGTAGTAACTGGCAAAGCCAACGTAATGCCACCTACTCAAAAAGTACAACGTACATTACCTGATATTCCACAAGTAAAATTTGTTGATTAATCTAATTCATTAACTAATCAAAGTCTGCCGGAAATCTTTTCTGTGCAGACTTTATCTATTCAAATCGACTATAATTAATCAAATATCAAATATTTCACATTTACCGCATTATGCTTGAACAAAAGATACAAAAACTAATACGCGAAGTGGCACAACAAGAAGTAATGCCACGTTTCTTACGTGTTGGAAGTAAACGCAAATCCGATGGTTCACCATTTACCGAAGCTGATTTAATGGCACAGCAAGCATTATGTAGTGAATTGAAAAAAATGGTTGATTGCCCAGTTTTGGGTGAAGAAATGAGTAGTGCCGAACACCGCCGTTTATGGGCAGAAAGCAAAAATGGTTTATGGGTAGTAGACCCAATTGATGGCACCACTAATTTTATTCATGGCATTCCACATTTTTCATTAGCGGTTGCCCTTATTCGTGATGGACAAAGTCAATTAGGCGTAGTTTATAACCCTTTAACTAATGAAATGTTTCATGCAGTCAAAGGACAAGGTGCTTTCTTAAATGGACAACCCCTACCCTTACGACATGAAGTTCCAAATTCACTAAAAGAAGCTGTTGCTGCGTATGAAGTCAAATATCTTCGTTCAGGTACATTGGCAACACGTATGCAAAATCTTTCACCATGTGCATCACAACGTAATTTTGGGTGTAGCACTTTGGACTGGTGCTATTTGGCTGCCGGAAGATTCGATGTATATTTGCACGGTGGGCAAAAATTGTGGGATTATGCAGCAGGTGCTTTAATTTTAAGCGAAGCCGGTGGCATGATTGGCACTTTGGAAGGTGATGATTTTTGGAATGAAAAACATATTTTCAAACGTTCCGTAATTGCAGCCTTGCAGCCTGAACTATTTGAAAAATGGATAAAATGGATACGCAGTAATCAGTAAAGATGATACAAATGAACAAAATCGGCTTATTTGGCGGCACATTTGACCCTCCACATCGTGCCCACTTATCAATGGCATTAGCATTTATTGAACAAATTGGTTTATCCGAATTAATTTTAATTCCAGCAGGCACGCCCTATCACAAACAAAATCCAACCAAGACCTCACCCCAACATCGCCTTGCCATGTGTGAATTATTAGCACAAACTGACACTCGTATCGCCGTAAGCGATATTGATATTCAGCGACAAGGAAATACTTACACTTATGATACTGTACGTATCTTTCGTGAATGCACCAATGCACAATTGTGGTGGTTATTAGGCAGCGATTCACTTTGTCAACTGCATACTTGGTATCGTTATGAACAATTATTACGTTTAGTAAATTTTGCTGTGGTTATGCGTGATGATGACAATATTGAAAGTCTGCCGGAAAAAACTCGTAATATTCTAATCAAAGGAATGGCAGCATCTGATAACAATGAAAATGTAGGACAAATCAAATTATTATCCATACCACCTGATAGCATTAGCTCAACTTACATTCGCCAACAACTTAATCAACAAAGTTTCCGGCAGACTGAATCTTTATCACAATATGTATTACCATCAGTAGCACAATATATTTTACAAAACAATTTATATTTATCATGAATATTATCAAATATCTACAAGCACAAGGCGTTGGTAGTCGTAAACAATGTCAAATATTATTAAATGAACAACGAATACGATTAAATGGAAAACCACCAGAAGAAGAAGTAGATATTAGCGTTTCACATCAACTTACTATTGATGAAGATAATTGGCAAACCATGCCTTTGCCATATTTTTATATCTTAATGAACAAACCTGCCAATTACGAAACATCACATAAACCACAACACTATCCAAGCGTTTTTTCACTATTGCCAAGTCATTTCCGGCAGACTATTCAAGCTATTGGCAGATTAGATGCTGATACTACCGGAGTTTTAATTTTAACTAATGATGGCAAACTCAATCATTTTTTAACATCAGCCAAAAATCACGTACCCAAGCAATATCGCATTACATTAAAACATAGTGCTGATGATAATCTATGTTCAAAATTGTGCGATGGTGTTCTTTTGCACGATGAAAACGAAACATTATCTGCCAAAGATGCCTATTTAGAAAATGAAAACACTCTGATGATGACTATCGAAAGTGGCAAATATCATCAAGTAAAACGCATGATTGCATCTGCCGGAAATAGAGTAGAAACTTTGCATAGGGTACGTTTTGGCAAAATTGATACCAAAGGATTAGCTATTGGCAAATGGTGTTTTATTCAAGCTGATGAAATATATTGAGACAAAAAAATACGCCACCTATTCGATGGCGTGTTAAATCATACAAAGGAGAAATATGAGGAGAAACTATGCTAGGGCAGCCACTGCAACCACCCATTGATGTTAATTGTAAACATTATTTTCGAAATATGCAAGTGTTTTTTTATTTTTTTAACAATTTCGAACATAAAACACCATAAAACTAATAATCGAACATATTTTTCGAAAAAAACGTATACAAAAAACAACAAATATTTTTCCGGCAGACCTATTTTAATAGGTAAAAACTCATGAAAGACTATATTTGTTAAAAACAAAAGCCTCACCAACAACGCCGTAAATGATTTTGTGCGTTACGGAAACTCCTGTAAAACTGGTAAATGTGAGCATAGTTCGAGGAGTAGTGGCACAGAAAAACGAATACATAACAAGTAGTTAGGTGAGTTTTTCGAGCAACGCAAACGTACGAAATATGCCACATATGCCAGTTTTGCAGGAGTTTCTACGGTGAGCCTTTCGACTCACCCTACAACGTTACTCCCACACCAACAACGCATGATTGCGTTTGCCGCGTTTAATCAGCGTGTATTTGCCAAAGGCACGGCACGCTTCATCTATCATATATAAATCATCAGGTTTTTCAGGGGCGTGGTTGGGGTTGTTGGCTTGTGGGGCGTTTCCGTTTAACAACACTGCACCTGATTTCACAAACTGGCGTGCGTCTTTGTTTGAACTTGCCAAGTTCGTTTTCACTAACGCTTCAACCACATTCAGGCTGCCTGAAACGGTGTGCGTAGGCAAACCGTCTAATGCTAATTGTGCAAAATCGCTTTCGGTTAAATCGGCGATTTGTCCGTCAAATAGGCTGGCTGAAATTCTTTGTGCGGCGGTGAGAGCGTCTTCACCGTGAATTAAACGAGTCATTTCTTCTGCCAAAATGCGTTGGGCTTGTGGTTTTTCGCCTGAATTTTTGTCCGCTTTTTCAATTTCATCAATTTTTTCAACTGATAAAAATGTAAAATATTTCAAAAACTTATAAACATCGTCATCGGCAACTTTCAACCAGAATTGATAGAATTGATAAGGCGAAGTTTTGTCTTTGGACAACCACACCGCACCGCTTTCGGTTTTGCCAAATTTGGTGCCGTCTGATTTGGTAACCAAAGGCAAGGTTAAGCCAAACACGGCGTTTTGGTTTAAGCGGCGAGTTAAATCAATGCCTGCGGTAATATTGCCCCACTGGTCAGAGCCGCCAATTTGCAGCAAACAGCCATAGCGTTGATTGAGTTGAGAAAAATCGTAAGACTGCAACAGGCTATACGCAAATTCTGTAAAAGAAATGCCCACATCATCGCGTTCTAATCGTTGTTTGACGGACTCTTTATTAAGCATGGCATTCACCGAAAAATTCTTGCCAATATCACGCAAAAAGTCCAAGCAATTCATGGACATAAACCAGTCGGCATTGTTTGCCATAATCGCCGCATTTGCCCCTTCAAACGACAAAAATGGGGAAAGTTGCGTTTTAATTTTATTCACCCATTCGGCAACGGTTTCGGCACTGTTTAAGGTGCGTTCAGTTGCTTTAAAACTGGGATCGCCAATCATACCTGTGGCACCGCCGACTAATGCAATCGGCGTATGCCCTGCGTCCTGAAAGCGTTTTAAAGTCAAAACAGGCAGCAAATGCCCAATGTGCAAACTGTCGGCAGTGGGGTCAAAACCGCAGTAGAGCGTAATTTTTTGCGAATCCAAAATCTCGCCCAAAGCCGCTTCGTCAGTGGTTTGGGCAATTAAATTGCGTTGCTTTAAATCGTTAATTAAGGCGTTCATTTATACAAATTCCATATTCTAATAATGCTTGTTATCAAACTTAAACCTTGCATTGTAACATCTTGGCTACATTATTTTCGTAAATAAACTTGATATTGACACAAATCACCCCCACATCAGACGAGATAAATCGTCTTCAAATACATAAGATGGTCAATGATTATGGTAAAATCAAAAGATTTAATTTTTATACCCCTAATGGGCTTGGAAAACACGTTATGTTAAGCAATATCGCTAAAAAGATTTTTGGTAGTCGCAATAGTCGCTTACTAAAACAATATGGAAAAATTGTAAATAAAATCAATGCACAAGAGCCTAAAATGCAGGCTTTAAGTGATGAAGAATTACAAAAATTATCCCTTGAATTAAAAGAAAAAGTTCAATCTGGCACAGGATTAAATGAAGTCTTGGTTGAAGCATTTGCCCTGTGTCGTGAAGCATCTAAACGAGTTTTAGGAATGCGACATTTTGATGTGCAGCTAATCGGCGGTTTGGCATTGCACGAAGGAAAAATCGCAGAAATGCGTACCGGTGAAGGTAAAACTTTGGTAGCAACACTACCAGTATACCTAAACGCCCTAACCGGACGTGGCGTACATGTGGTAACCGTCAACGACTATTTAGCATCACGAGATGCCACAATTATGGGTGAGTTATATCGCTTTTTAGGCATGAGTGTTGGTGTTAATTTAACTCAAATGCGTCCAGAATATAAACAAGCGGCCTACGCTTGCGATATTACTTATGGCACTAATAATGAATTTGGCTTCGATTATCTACGAGATAATATGGTGCAATCTGCATCTCAACGAGTGCAACGTCCGTTATATTTCTCCGTAGTCGATGAGGTCGATTCTATTCTTATTGATGAAGCACGTACGCCTTTAATTATTTCTGGTGCTGCCGAACACGATATTACTTTGTATCAAACTTTGGACAAAGTTCCGGCAATGTTAGTACAACAAACCCAAGAAGACAGCGATGAAGGCGATTATTGGGTTGATGAAAAACAACATCAAGTTATCTTGTCCGAATCAGGACACGAAAACGCAGAAAAAATCCTTACCGAAATGGGATTATTACCAGAGGGTGAATCCTTATATTCTGCTAAAAATATAACTTTGGTACATCACTTATTAGCCGCATTACGTGCTCATAGCCTATATCACAAAGACCAACATTATGTGGTAACTGATGATGGTGAAGTGGTAATTGTTGATGAATTTACCGGTCGCCTAATGGAAGGTCGCCGTTGGTCAGATGGTTTGCACCAAGCAGTGGAAGCCAAAGAAGGCGTGGAGATAAAACAAGAAAACCAAACATTAGCGTCAATCACTTTCCAAAACTACTTCCGTTTATACGAAAAATTAGCCGGCATGACAGGTACTGCAGATACCGAAGCATACGAATTTCAAAATATTTACAACTTGGAAACGGTTATTATCCCAACCAATCTGCCTATGATTCGTAAGGATTTTAACGACCAAGTTTTCCGTACTGCCGAAGAGAAATATGAAGCTGTTATTGCTGATATTAAAAAATGTCATGAAGCAGGACAGCCAACTTTGGTTGGTACAACCAGTATTGAAAATTCAGAATTGATTTCTGAACTTTTACATAAAGAGGGCTTGCCACATAATGTATTGAATGCCAAAGAACACGAACGTGAAGCTGATATTGTGGCACAAGCAGGCAAACCTGGTATGATTACCGTGGCTACCAATATGGCAGGACGTGGTACTGATATTGTATTGGGCGGTAATATTACTCATCAAATTGCCGATATAAATAACAACGAACAACTTTCAGATAGCGAAAAATCTGAAAAAATCAAAAAATTAGAAGAAGAATGGCAAGTTCTACATGACCAAGTTTTAAAAGCTGGTGGCTTACATATTATTGGTACAGAACGCCATGAAAGTCGCCGCATTGATAATCAATTGCGAGGTCGTTCTGGTCGTCAAGGCGACCCAGGTTCCAGCCGCTTCTATCTATCATTTGAAGACCCACTGTTACGCCTATTTGCATTAGACCGTGCAGCTGCAATTCTCAATCGTTTAGCACCAGAGAGGGGAGTTGCAATTGAACACGGTTTACTCACTCGTCAAATTGAAGGAGCACAACGCAAAGTAGAAGGTCGCAACTTTGATATTCGTAAACAATTATTAGATTACGATGATGTTGCCAATGATCAACGTAAAGTAGTTTATCGCCTACGTAATGAAATTTTAGACGGTGAAATATCATCGGAAGATATAGGACAAATCCGCAGAGATGTCATGGAAGGTATATGCGATGAATTTATAATTCCAGATACTATGGAAGAAGAATGGGATATTGACGGGTTAGAACGCACCTTATCAGGAGAATTTGCCACAACCGATATTAATATTAGCCAATGGATACAAGACGATAAACAATTAGATTCAGAAGATATAAAACAACGCATTATTGAACTCATCGAAGAAGACTATAAATCAAAAGTAGACATGGTTGGAACAGAAGGCATGGCAGCATTTGAACGCAATGTTATGCTAAATGTAATTGATTTCAAATGGCGTGAACATTTAGCACAAATGGATAATTTACGACAAGGTATCCATCTTCGCGGTTATGCACAAAAAAATCCCAAACAAGAATACAAACGAGAAGCTTTCGGCATGTTCCAAACCTTCATGTCTGATATTTACCGCACTGTAACGCAATATTTAGTATCAGTACGGATTAAATTTGTTGAAGAAGAGGAACAACAAGCACCACAAGAAAACACACCACCACCACAAAACACTCCTGATGATGAAACCGATTACTCACCAGATGCTTTACGTGAACGTGGTATAGTAGTATTCCGTAACGACCCCTGCCCTTGCGGTAGCGGACAAAAATATAAAAACTGTCATGGAAAATTAAGTTAAATCTGCAAGGTTTACACCTATAAGACTGCCGGAAAACTTTTCCGGCAGTCTTTTATGATAACAAATAAATATGAAAAGCACATTATCTCAACAAAAACAAGGTATTATTTTAGCACTTGCCACATTTATTATGTGGGGTGTTTTTCCTATTTATTTCAAACTATTGAGCAATGTTAATCCTGTTACCATTTTAGCTAATCGCATTATATGGTCTTTCGTTTTACTATTTATTTTACTTATTGGATTAAGAAGATTACATAATATACGCCGTCTGCTACATTTAAAAAAAGTTACAGCATGGTTATTACTTTCCGGCAGTCTTATTAGCTGCAATTGGGGAATATTCATTTATGCAGTAGAACAAGGACAAATATTAGAAACCAGTTTAGGATATTTTATTAATCCATTTTTCTCAATCTTATTAGGAGCATTAGTATTAGGAGAAAAACTTTCAACAATAGCAAAAATTGCAACTTTTATTGTACTAATTGCAATTGGCATACAAATCTACGCCATGCGTGGCTTACCATTTATTGCTATTATCCTACCCCTAACATTTGCTCTATATGGATTGATTCGCAAAAAAATCACTATTCCACCATTGGAAGGATTATTTATAGAAACTGCACTAATTACCCCTTTGGCAATAGCATTTTTAATCTATACAAATATATCTATAACTGCGATTAATATAGAACAAAATACATTATTATTATTAATATTAAGTGGTGCAGTTACAGTTTTTCCATTATTAACTTTTATTGCAGCAACACACCGCCTACCTTTATCTACTATTGGGTTCATGCAATATATTAGTCCAAGTATTAGTTTATTAGTAGCAGTATTCTTATATCATGAACATTTAGATACTTATAAATTAATTAGTTTTATTTTAATTTGGTTGAGTTTATTGATGACTACTATTACATCTTTACGTAACAAAAACCATAAAACACCATAAAACTTTCCGGCAGACTTAATTTTATTAATACAAACGAATTATGACACTTGACGAATTTATTTATACACAATCACTAACAGCAGTCTTATGTAAAAATAAGGCAAATTTCTCTGTGCGTCTATATTTTTCAAATATAACTGATATTTTACAAGAAGAAATGGATTTTTTTCCAAATATTAAACAAGTATTTGCACGTGAAGTTTTACTTTGTCTCAATGAAACACCTGTGGTAGCTGCACGTAGTATTTGTATGCCGGAAGACAAATATTGGTTGGAAATACTTAACTGCGGAAACAAATCACTTGGAGCAAGATTATTTGATGGTAAAACTAATTGGCAACGTTCTGATTTTAAAATACACAACAACTATTCACTATTAGAAAAACGTTTTGATTTACCAAAAGAATATATTACCACTCGCACCTCATTATTTGACCATCAAACCCACAGACTACTATTAGCAGAATGTTTTTTACCCACATTAAAATCCTTTGGTTTTGAATAAAACAAATTCAAATAAATAGTGTCTACTCGATAAATATAATATATTGGTTATTAGGTGTAAGGGGAAATGGTATTTTACATAAAACCATTACGGTTTTTTTAAAGTATTTACACCTTTTTCAAATCCATAGTTAATGCAATTTTATCAATATTTAAGCTTTTTGCCATTGCATCAAAAATCTTCTTATATGCACCATTTTGTTGATATAAAAACTCATGAGTTCCATGTTCAACAATGTGTCCATTTTCCAAAACGTATGTATAATCTGCATCAATAATCTGCGACAAACTATGAGAAATCATAATTACAGTACGCCCAATTTTGATAGCATCTAATGATTTTTTAATTTGTTCTGTTGCAATTGCATCTAAACTTGCTGTTGGTTCATCTAAAAAAATAATAGGCGGATTTTTCAAAAACATACGTGCTAATGCAATACGTTGTTGCTGACCACCTGATAACATAGTAGCATCACTATCATAGCCATCTTTCAATTCTATAATTTGCTCATGAATAGAAGCTTTTTGTGCCGCTTCTATAATTTCATCATCATTAGCATCTACTTTACCATAACGAATATTTTCACGAATACTACCTTGAAAAATGTGATTTTTTTGCAAAACCAAACCAATATGATTACGTAAATATGCAGTATCAATATCGTTAATATTCACTCCATCAACAGTTATACTACCATTAGTTGCCGTATAAAATTTATCCAATAAACTAATTAAAGTAGACTTTCCTGCACCAGACAAACCAACCAATGCTGTTACCTGATTAGGTTTGATTATCATAGAAATATCATGTAACACCTGTTGTTTACCATGATACGCAAAATCCACATTTTTTAACTCAAAAAGTCCTTTCAAAAGCGGTTTTACACTGCCGGAATCTTCTATTTCATCATCAGCTTCTAATATTTGATAAAAACTTTCGGAATAAATTAAAGCATCATTCATTTCATCATAAATACGATGTAAAGAACGAATTGGTGCAGAAACATTATTAAATAAAAGAACATGGTACATAATCATACCAATAGACATCTGTCCTTTAATTACAAAAAATGAAGTTAAAATAATAATTAATACCAAGCCAATTTGTTCAATAAGTGTTTTACTACCCTCAAACACATAAGCCACACGGCGAGTAATCATTTGATTTTCTGTAATTTGTTTCTGCAATTGTAATTGTTTATTAGCCTCAATTGGTTCTCTATTAAATGACTTAATTACACCAATTGCATGAATAATACTCAAAATACCCTGATTTTTCTTTTCACGATTATCACGAAACTCTCTCCGCCAATTACCCATTTTTTTAGCTTGTAACCAAGTAACCCAAAAATAAACAGGAACAATAATAAGAGCAATAAATCCAACCCAAAAATTAGCATAAAACATTAACATCAATGCAATTACAGCAGCAGATAATAAAGGTAATATATCAATAAAAAATATCTGCACTAAACGAGTTAAAGAAGCAACACCTCTATCAATTCGAGTTTGTAATTTTCCAGCTTGATTTTTTTCATCATTAAAAAAAGACATGCGATAACGCAAAAATTTTTCAATTATTTTTTGTGATAAATCTTGCGATACTAAAATACGCAATTTTTCACCAAAAAATTTCTGTCCAAATGTAACAGAAACATTAACAATCTCTTTACCAAGTAATATAATGGATATTACAGTTAAAATACGCAAACCTTTTGATAGATGCTCTCCATTTTCTATTAAATGATTAATCGCATCAACAGCATATTGTAAAGTTATAGCATTAACCTGTGCTGTTAATGATGAAATCAAAGTCAATATTAAAGTAGCAATAACTAAAATGTAATAAGGTTTAACAACAGGATACAATTTTTTAAAAAGTTGCCAAAGATTCATTTTTTATATTCCATATATAAAACATTGCTGGAAAATATTTCAATGTTTTCCGGCAGTCTTAACAATATATTATTACAATACCACTTTAACCATTTCATGTGATGTTAATACTCTATAAATACTATCTAATTGCTCTTGTGAAAAAACATGTACTTTAACCGTTGCGAACAAATAACATCCGCTGCTGCTACTTTTAATGTAATTTTATTTTTGAACTTTGTCAAACCAAATGCAAATTTTTTCCGAAGAAGACTTCGTAAGGTGTTCTCCTGCCCAAGCATTTTGGCTTCGCCGAAACTTCGTTTTCTTGGGCGATTATTTATTTTATCGACTACATACTGGATATAGTCATCGCTCCATTGTCCTAAATCTTTTAATTTAGGGAAATATTCACGCAACAAGCCGTTTGTATTTTCATTTGTTCCACGCTGCCACGGACAACCTGCTTGGGGGAAATAAAAATCCACATTTAGCACCCTTGTTACTTCTGCGTGTTTTGCAAACTCCTTACCCCTATCAGGTGTAATCGAACACAAAGGCAAAAAAGATAATAATTTAATTAACGCATTATTCACATAATTTGCTGTTTTATTAGGAATTTTCTTCACTAACAAAAACCTACTTTTGCGACATACAACGGTTACAAGACATTCTTTTCCTTGTTTGCCTAATACCGTATCAATTTCACAGTCGCCTAAACTCATACGATTATCTGCTTCTATCGGACGCTGTTCTATTGCATTGCTTACAGGAAATTTACCCATATTTTCTTTATAATCTTTTGTTTTATAATGTTTTCCTTTTCTACGCAATAAGCGATTACCAAGTAAATCAGGTAAATTAAACAAACCTGATTTAATACCACGATAAATCGTATTAAAACTAATTGATTTGCCCGTATTTTCTAATTGCAAACGCTCGCTAATTTGTTGTGGCGACCATTGCTCGTGTTGCATTTTTGTTGAACAATATCAAATAGTTCGCTGTCTTCTAACTTTTTTTGTGCTTTGCAGTTTTTTCTACGCTCTTCGTATTGTTTTTGTGCTTCAACCGCACTATAAATGCCGTTAATGCTGTTGCGTCTCAATTCACGAGAAACCGTGCCTACATCGCAACCGACAATCGACGCAATTTCTGCTAATCTCTTGCCGTGAGAACGCAAAATCATTACTTTCTCTCGCTTTTTGGGTGTAAGATGTTCATATGAAGTGTTCATCTCTGCTACATTATGGTTTTGTTTTCAAAAAGTTAATTATAATGGACTGATGAACACTTCTCCACCTGACTTTTTTTGCACTTGGATTGTAAATCTATCTTCAATTACGAATTATTTTTTTACTTTGCCAATCGATAATAGTACTTGGTTTATTTTGTTTTCCAATTAAACCTTTTATAACTAATACTTGTTTACCAAAAATACGTTGTGCTTCGCGAGTATTACGACATGGTTTTTGATGAGAACGATTAGCCGATGTAGAAACTAATGCTGTATTTAATTGACTACATATAGCACGTGCACCATTATGTTTTGGTAAACGCACAGCAATTAATTGTCGCCCTCTTCCACGTAAAATTGGTAAAACTTGTTTATTAGTTGGTAATAAATAAGTGGTAGCATTTTTTTGTTGCCATTGTTGGTTTAATAATTGTTTTTCTTGTTGATTAATTTTAGCAATAATTCGTCTAAATTGATAAATATTATTTCCAATAACGATTAACCCCTTATGGGCAGGTCTTTTTTTTAAGTGAATTATTTTCTTTAATGCTTTTATATGTTGTGGCAGACAACCTAAACCAAAACAAGATTCTGTTGGATAAGCAATAATTCCACCTTGTTTAAGATAATGTTTAATCTTTGATTTAAGACTGCCGGAAAGATAACGCATATTATTATTTCCAATTTTCATTAAATGCTTGCCAATGTTCTTTATCCTGATTATTACGGATAAATTGACGTACTAATTCAATTTCATGTGCATATTCATCACCGTCCAAAGTGCCACGCAATAACTCAAAACGTAAAAACATCAGATAAGTATTAAGAGCATCAGTTTCGCAATAGTCGCGAATTTCTTGCAATCTTCCCTGATTATATGCTGACCAAACTTTGGAGCCGTCCATACCTAATTTTCCAGGGAAACCGCATAGTTTTGCTATTTCATCTAATTGAATATTGTTTTTTGGTTGAAATAAAGCTAATAAATCCATTAAATCGCAATGCCGTGTATGATAGCGATTAATATAGTTACTATATTTAAAATCTTTACTGTTATAAGCATCGCCATCACCTGTATCCCAATATCGCTTGGCAGTAATACCATGAACCAAAGAGCGATAATGCAAAACCGGCAAGTCAAATCCTCCTCCATTCCAACTAATTAGTTGCGGAGTTTCTCGCTCGATAATATCGAAAAATTTGGAAATCATTACATCTTCACCATCGGTTATGTTTCCCAAAGTGGCAACTTTAATTTTTTCTTCACCTTTACGCATACAACACGAAATCGCCACCACTTTTTGCAAATGTAATGGCATAAAATCAGTGCCATTTTCAGCACGTCGTTTTTGCTGCATCCATTCTACTGTTTCAGCATCTGGTAAATTTTCTGGCAGACTATACAAGCTACGGATACCATTAGCATCTGGTATGGTTTCAATATCGAATGAGAGTAGTGAACGCATAATCTTAATTTTATCAAGTTGCAAAGTATTGTATTTTCCTGAATGTGCAAACATTTGGCAATTGTATTTTTACAAGTTTTGCCATATCACGTCTTGAAATGTCATGTGTTTAACCATATATGGCAAAATTATTTTGTATTGGAATTATAACTTATGAAACAAACCCATTCTTTTCAAACGGAAGTAAAACAACTTCTTCATTTAATGATTCATTCTCTTTATTCAAACAAAGAAATTTTCTTGCGGGAATTAGTTTCCAACGCAGCCGACGCAACAGATAAACTACGTTTCGAGGCTTTGAATAATAACGATTTATTAGAAAACGATGGTGAATTAAAAATCGAAGTTACTGCCGATGCCATCAACCGCACCATCACAGTATCAGACAATGGTATTGGCATGAGTGAAGCGGAAGTTATAGAACATTTAGGCACAATTGCTCATTCTGGCACCAAAGCATTTTTTGAACAATTAACTGGTGATGCACAAAAAGACTCTCATTTAATCGGACAATTTGGGGTTGGATTTTATTCTGCATTTATTGTTGCTGATAAAGTTACAGTTGAAAGTCGCCGTGCAGGTCTGCCGGAAAACGAATCAGTACGTTGGGAATCTGCTGGTGATGGGGAATTTTCGGTTGAAAAAATCAATAAAAAAACACGTGGTACTAATATTATCCTGCACTTAAAAGCAGATGAAGACGATTTACTATCCGATTGGACATTAAGACGCATTGTAACTACGTACAGCGATCATATTTCAGTACCAATCTATATGAAAAAAGCACCAGAATATGATGATGATGGCAATATTAAACATACGGAAGGAATGGAAGCGGTAAACCGTGCCCAAGCCTTATGGACTCTGCCCAAAAATGAAATTAGCGATGATAAATATCAAGAATTTTATCGTCATGTTGCACATGATTTTGATGATGCTATCACTTGGACGCATTTTAAAGTTGAAGGTCGTCAAGAATACACAGGTTTGTTATATATCCCCAAACGTGCTCCATTCGATTTATACGAACGCGACCCTAAACACGGCGTTAAGCTATATGTAAAACGTGTATTTATTATGGACGATGCTAAAAAACTAATGCCACTTTATTTGCGTTTTATACGAGGCGTTATTGATAGTAGCGATTTGCCATTAAATGTATCTCGTGAGATTCTACAAGAATCCAAAGATTTAGATGCAATTCGTTCCGGCAGTGTTAAAAAAGTATTATCACTACTTTCCGATTTGCAAAAAAATAAACCTGAACAATATGCTGAATTTTGGAAAACATTTGGCAATGTATTGAAAGAGGGTATTGGCGAAGATTATGCCAATAAAGATAAAATCGCCGCTCTCTGCCGTTTTGCCACTACCGAAACAGCTGAACAAAGTGTTACCTTGTCAGATTACGTCAGCCGCATGAAAGATGGACAAGACAAAATATACTATATCACCGCTGATAATTATGAAGCGGCTAAAAATAGCCCACACTTGGAAATATTCAATCGAAAAAGCATAGAAGTATTATTACTTACCGACCGTGTTGATGAATGGGTTGTTGGTAGTTTAGATGAATTTGATGGTAAAAAATTGGTTAGCGTTGCCAAAGGGGAATTAGATTTAGGCAATATGGCAGATGAAGCCGAAAAAGCTCAACAACAACAAGCCCAAGAAGCTGGTAAAGATGCGGTTTCAATTATGAAATCTGCCTTAACCGATAAAGTTGCTGATGTACGTGTAACTACTCGTTTAACCGAAAGTCCAGCATGTTTGGTTGTGGGAGAATACGAAATGAGTCAACATCTTACTCGTATGTTGGAAGCAGCAGGTGCAGCAGGTCAAATACCAGTTAGCAAACCTACTTTGGAAATTAATCCTAATCACCCTTTAATTAGTAAAATTACCAAAGAAGAAAACGAAGAATACCGCAATGATTTAACTCAATTGGTATATGAACAAGCATTATTATCAGAAGGTGGTAAATTGGATAATCCAGCAGCTTTTGTTAAACGACTCAATCACTTACTATTAAATATGTAATATAGACAATATCACATATCAAAAAACGTCATTCGCAATTTTTATAATGAAAATAGCGAATGACGTTTTTTTTGAATAATATATACTCCTGCAAAATGAAATTCCTGCAAAACTAATAGATGTAAGTATAGTTCAAAATTATAGTAGTACAGCAAAACGAATACATAACAAGTAGTTAGGCGGTTATGTCAATATTCTTTCGCAAATTTAATTTCACTCGGTGATTATCGATAGGTTAAATGGTTAAATTTTTAAGTGGCTAAATATTCCTGTTTTTCAATCTCCCAATTTAAGAAATGTTGCATATTCATATATTTTCTTGTTCCCCATTGAGATTGGGCGACATATCGTAATCTTGCACAGACAAGCATTAGAGCAGAATTACCGTCAGGAAACGCACCTACCGAACGCGTTCGCCGTTTGATTTCTCGATTTACTCGCTC
>JAFZMY010000010.1 GCA_017553165.1 Neisseriaceae bacterium | reverse complement strand
TTTGCGTTTTACATCATCAATTTTAGACTAAAAAACGCACTGCGTAATCTTTTATGCGTATAGTGGCTTTTCCTTGTTTCAGGGTTAATAGTTCGTTCATTTAGAAACGATTTGTATTTTATATACCATTGATTTAATTTACTTTCAAAATCTTTTTTATTTGTTGTTGTTAATGTTAATGTAATGGATTTTAATTCAATTCCTGCCGCTGTTTTTGGATTGTTTGTTAAATATTTTTTAATATTTTTTATTTGATGAAAATGGCATAATTGAACAGGAATATTAGGAAATAAATCTACTAATCCTTTACGCAAATCACAGGTAACACTTTGAATTTTAATGACTTTTTCTTTAAGTTTATTCACTGCTTTAAGATAAAGAACATTCGTTTCGTATTCCACTTCATCAACCGAAAGAGTCTGTTTAGTGCGAGCGTCAAACAATGCCATTACGCCATATTATCGACCAAAATAAGTCGTATCCATAATCAAAATAACATTTTTTGGTTCAGCAAACTTATTGTTTTTTATGTATTTATTGAGATAACGAGCAATCGTTCGACTACTGCAACCAAAGTCCTTTGCTAACTCTTCTTTGGTCTACTTTCGCTCCGAATATAACTGCCAAAGAAAAGCGGAATTTAAGCATTCTCCGCCTAAAAATTGTTTCAAACATTGCTTACAACAATATTGTTGCTTGCCTGATTTTTTACCATTCTTTTGCACTCGATTAGAGCCACAAAAAACGCATTTTTGTGTTCAAAGCCTTTAACCTTTCAAAAAGCAATAATGATAAGACTTGTAGCGATTTTTGTCCTGAATTTTGTCCTTTACGCCGAAACTTCTGCAAACCCTATCAGAAACAAAAAGTTAATCCTGCCGTAGGGTGGGACAACACAACCCACCATAACGCCGTTGGCGTTAATCTATTGTATTTTAACAACTTTTTATTCAACCCTATCGGGCGGTTGGTGAGCAAGGATGCCCGCCCTACGGCGTTTCTTTTTCAAAAATTAGGTTTTGCAGGAGTTTCTTTAAGTCTGCCGGAAAGAAATTAATGAAAACCTATTTTTTTTAAAAGTAACGGTTTCAGCATGAGTTTTGCACGAAGTTTTAAAACGATTATAAGCGTTACTTGTTTGAATCTGATGATTTATCTCCTATTTTACTTTCTTCGCCATGTAATAATTTTTTGATATTGCTTTTATGACGGTACAACACTAATAAGGCAATAATAGCAATTGCAATTAAATATGGTGTTGGCAAAAAGAAATAAGCAATAAATGGAGATAACGATGAAGCAATTAAAGCAGCCAGTGATGAGATTTTTAAGCCAAAGGCTACAAGCAACCAAATAAGCAAACAAATCAACGCAGTTTGCCAAGATAAGGCTAATATAACTCCAAATGCAGTGGCAACTCCTTTGCCTCCTTTGAATTTAAAAAACACAGGATACATGTGTCCAATAATTACAACTACGGCAACAATTGCAATTACAGTATCATTGAATCCAAAAGTCTGCCGGAAAGCATCTGTTAGAAAAACTGCTAACCAACCTTTAAGTGCATCTCCTAATAGCGTTAATGCTGCTGCTGTTTTTTTACCGCTACGCAATACATTGGTAGCACCAGGATTTCCAGAACCAAAGGTGCGTGGGTCGCTAATTCCCATTATTTTAGAGACAATAATCGCAAACGAAATTGAGCCTAATAAATAAGCAAAAATTACAGCAAAAATAGCAGAAAACATAAATTATCTTTTATCTTTTATTAACTTCGATTTTAAAAAACACCACGCCATAAAAGGCGTGGTGTTAATCAAAAATAAACTCTATCCCACGCCATCAATGGCGGTGCAAATAATTATCTCACACCTTGCAAGCGTGCGATTCTATTGGCTAACGATGGGTGAGTAGAAAAAAGTGAATCTTTACTGCCGGAAATCCCCATCGCATTGATAGATTTTGGTAAAGGTTCTACTGCTTGTCCTTGTAATTGTTGCAATTTTGATAATGCGGCAATCATTTTTTGAGAACCAACATATTTAGCAGAACCTGCATCAGCACGATATTCTCTAACGCGTGAGAAGTACATGGTAACAATACTTGCCAACAATCCAAATACTATTTGCAATACGATATTACATACGAAAAATACTAAACCAGATAATTCTTCTTTAACATTTGAAGCGGCGATTTGTGCCACAATGCGAGAGAAGAAAATCACAAAGGTATTTACCACTCCTTGAAGCAAGGTCATGGTAACCATATCGCCATTGCCAATATGTGCCATTTCGTGTCCCAATACGCCTTCTACTTCATCACGTGTCATGGCATTCATTAAACCTGTGCTAACTGCAATTAATGAGGCATTTTTTCTGGCACCTGTTGCAAAAGCGTTTGGTTCTGGTGAATCGTAAATTGCAACTTGTGGAGTTTTTAAATTCCATTGCATTGCCAAACGTTCTACGGTGGAAACTAACCAAGCCTCAGTTTGATTAGTAGGTTGCTCAATTACTCTGCCACCAACTGAACGCAAAGCGATTGTTTTAGATAATGCCAAAGAAATAAATGAACCCAAGAAACCTGCAACTAATGAGAATACTAACAATCCAGCCGTAGTTGATGGATCAACGTTCAATCCCATTAATCTTAATACGCCCAAAACAATGCTAAACATCACCATTACGGCGATATTAGTCAAAATAAAGTAAAAAACTCGTTTTAACATTTTGTGCATTCCTTATATAAAAAGCAAAAGATAAATGTAATGGCAAGTATTCATTTTTTCAATTGCCAAGCATAAATTAATATCCAACTTACTGCTTGAATTATGAAATCTGATTATTATTTGAAATCATTTTATTCAATTCAAATGGTTTAACTAAGATAATGTGTTTATGATCAACTTTAATCAATCCTGATTGTTGAAACTTGGACATAGTGCGACTTACAGTTTCCAATTTTAGCCCTAAATAACTACCAATTTCTTCACGCGACATACGCAAGATAAATTCATTTGAAGCAAACCCTCGTGAATGCAAGCGATGAGATAAGTTCATTAGAAATGCAGCTAAACGTTCTTCGGCTTTCATATTTCCTAATAACAACATAACGTTTTGATCTCGCACAATTTCGCTACTCATCAAACGCATAAAATGACGTTGTAATGATGGTATTTCTTGCCCTATTTCTTCCAAACGGTCAAATGGCAATTCGCATACTTCACTATCTTCCAATGCCACTGCATTGCAAGAATGAATATTATTTGAAATACCGTCCATGCCAATAAGTTCACCAGACATAAAAAAACCAGTTACTTGGTCTCGACCATCGTGGCTTGCAATATTTGTTTTGAAAAAACCAGTACGAATAGCAAATAAAGATGCAAATTCATCACCAGCACAAAACAGGTATTCACCTTTTTTCAAGCTGCGACTTTGACGAATAACGGCATCGAGCTGGTCAAATTCACCAGGATTCAAGCCAACCGGCAAACATAACTCCCTTAACGAACAATTAGAGCAGAGAATTTTTAACTGATTATGTTTAACTTTAACCATGTTACTAAACTAATATTTTTCCTATTGATGTATCGTTTATAGCCTATTAAAATCAATTTTATCAATTACTTAAAGCAATATAAAACTTCTTCTATTTAAGCTTTTGATTGTTACTTACTTAACCTTTACTAAAATATGAATTTCAGGCAATAAAATAAGGCGTTATTGTCTGATAATGTTTTATAACTGTCAAATTTGACTACAATCAGAGATTTTTTACCATAAAATAAGGTATATTTGTACAAATTATTTATTACTTTTGCAAAAGACACAAACCATGTTCAACCAAAATTTTCAACATACTGTTTTCGATCGTGAATTAATTGAGCGACTACCTGCTAATGGTCCGCGTTATACATCGTACCCTACTGCCGATCGCTTTACTACTGATTTTACTGAAAAAAATTATGTTACTGCTTTGGAAATGCGTTCATCAGGAGCATTGAATAGCCCTCTTTCGCTGTACATTCATATTCCATTTTGCAATGTTGTTTGTTTTTACTGTGGTTGCAACAAGATTGTAACCAAAGATAAATCACGTGCTGATGTATATTTGGATTATTTAGAAAAAGAAATCAAGCTATTAAAACCTCATTTAAAAGGCATTCATCGCTTGGAACAACTACATTTTGGCGGTGGAACTCCTACTTTTCTTTCTGATGAGCAGCTTTCTCGTGTTTTTGAAATTATCAAAAGTACATTTGAATTGGTTGATGATGGCGAATATTCAATTGAAATCGACCCTCGCAAGGTAACACGAGAAAACGTTTTTCATTTAGCTAAATTAGGATTTAATCGCATGAGTGTGGGTATTCAAGATTTTGACCCACAAGTGCAACAAGCAGTAAATCGTATTCAAAGCGAAGAAGAAACTCGTGCTGTAATCGATGCTGCACGTGAGGCAGGGTTTAAATCTATTAGCGTAGATTTATTGTATGGATTGCCACATCAAAGCGTTGACAGTATGAAAAAAACTTTGGCAAAGGTAATGGATTTATCACCTGACCGC
The DNA here is from genome assembly GCA_017553165.1 of Neisseriaceae bacterium. GTDB lineage: Bacteria > Pseudomonadota > Gammaproteobacteria > Burkholderiales > Neisseriaceae > RGIG9985. The sequence continues at coordinate 6,342 of JAFZMY010000010.1, read as the reverse complement.
TTGGCATTGTATAACTATGCTCATTTACCTCATTTATTTATGCCGCAACGCCGTATTGATACATCAGCAGTACCATCTACCGATGTAAAAATGGATATTTTGCAATATGCAGTAACAACTTTAACCGATGCTGGTTATATTTTTATTGGCATGGACCATTTTGCTAAACCACAAGATGAGCTATCAGTTGCATTACGACACGGCAGATTACAACGCAATTTTCAAGGTTATTCTACTCATGCTGATTGTGATTTAATTGGTTTAGGCATTTCCAGCATCGGCAAAGTCGGCAATATTTATTGTCAAAACCAAAAAACCGAAGAAGAATACTACGCAAGCATTGATAATGGTCATTTGCCAATAATGCGTGGCTATACTTTGAATAAAGATGATATTTTACGAAGAAGTATCATTCAATCGTTGATGTGCCGTTTTGTCTTGGCAATACTACCTTATGAAGAGCAATATGCAATTTCATTTGATGATTATTTTGCCGATGAAATAAAAGAACTAAAAACCATGCAAGAGTATGGTTTGGTGGAAATCGAACCTAAATATATTTATGTTACAGATAAGGGACGTTTTTTAATTCGTAATATTGCAATGATTTTTGATTACCATCTGCGACATCGTAAAACCACTGCAATTTATTCTAAAACTATGTAATCAAAGTCTGCCGGAAAGGATTTCCGGCAGACTTAACTTTATGTAAAGCTAAATAAAATCAATATGTTAAACAATTTCAGCTTTACTAATTACAATTGGTTCCACTGGTACATCGGCATGACCTGCACGATGGGTTGTTGCTACCGCTTTAATTTTATCTACTACTTCTTGTCCTTCAACAACTTTACCAAATACGCAATAACCCCAACCTTGCGAAGTTGGTGCAGAGTAATTCAGAAAATCATTGTCTTTAACATTGATAAAAAATTGTGCAGTTGCAGAATGTGGTGCCATAGTACGTGCCATAGCGATGGTATAGCAATCATTTTTTAAGCCGTTATCAGCTTCATTTTCGATGGGGTCACGAGTTGTTTTTTGCAGCATATTTTCTTCTAATCCACCGCCTTGAATCATAAAACCATTGATTACACGATGAAAAATCGTACCATCGTAAAAACCGTCTTTTACGTATTGTTCAAAATTTGCTACTGTTTTAGGTGCTTTTTCGGCATCTAATTCCAGAGAAATAATGCCAAAATTAGTGTGTAATTTAATCATGTTATAAATCCTTTTATTTAGAAATAATTTTAACGCTTTTAATCAATATTGCATTTTTAGGTACATTTTGGTGCATACCTTGTGAAGTAGTTGGTTGTTTAGCAATTTTATTGACCACGTCCATGCCTTTGCTAACTTTACCAAATACTGCATAACCAAAATATTGTGAGGTAGGTGCTTTAAAATCGAGAAACTCATTATCGGCTACGTTAATAAAAAATTGTGAGGTAGCCGAATGCGGATCATTAGTACGTGCCATAGCAATAGTACCTATTTTGTTTTTTAATCCATTTGCTGCTTCATTTTCGATTTTAGGATTAGTATTTTTTTGTTTCATATCTTTATCAAAGCCACCGCCTTGAATCATGAAACCATCAATTACGCGATGAAATATTGTGCCATCATAGAAACCGCTTTGGGCATATTTCACAAAATTAGCTACGGTTTTTGGTGCTTTTTTCTCGTCTAATACAAGTTCAATTTCTCCTAATGATGTTTCCATTTTGACATGGGTATCTGCCATAGCAAATATCGGTAATAGTGCCAATAATGGCAATAAACGCAATTTCATAATTTTTCCTTGTCTTTGAAAATAAGCTTGGTATTCTATGTGAAAGCATTGAATTTATGCAAATTAAATATAATAAAAGTCTGCCGGAAAACTTTTCCGGCAGACTTTTTAGTAAAAAATATTACTCTGCAAATGCAAGTTTTACTTGTTCAGCCCATTTATCGGCACGTGCTTTCCATGTATCATCGATTTTCATATCTACGATTAAGCCCATAAATTTGCCATTGCGAATTGCTAATGATTCATCATATTTATATGGACAATCTGCAAGTTCGGTTTCGCCAACAATGCGTGCGGCAGAAATTGCAGGGAAAAATTCAGTTAAACCACTGCAAAAAGTATCTGGGTGTTTAACTGAGCCTCCAACTCCAACTAATGCCATAGTTTTATTGGAAAAATCAGTTTGATTAAGCAAATCTAATTTTGCTTTGAAATCTGCTTGCAATTCACCGCATTTATGTGTTGATGCAACAAAAATCAATTGAGAGTGTGCATTTAAAAAATCTGCGGTTAACTCTTTGGCATCAACCAGTTGATGTTCAAAATTTTTAGCAATATATTCAGCAACGCTTTTAGCACCGCCATCATTTGAACCGAAAACAATTCCTATATTCATAATTATTTTATCCTCTGAATGTGTTAATGGGGTCGTAATTGTAGTTGCTGCATTGTTTAATGACAACTGATTAGATGTATATTTTTTTTGTGCATTAGCACGTCTTTGCTTACGATGGCGGTGATACAGCCAAATACGCCACCGCAATTTGACATCGTAGCCGATTGAAGTGAAGCCGATTAAAAACAGCACAAACGCCACCGGCCAGACGAATTGATAGCCGATTAAATTCACGCCCCACGCACCCAAGAATCCGCCCAAGACAAAACTTGCCATCACGCCTGAAAAGAGTTTGATTTTGGGGATATTCACTTGCACATCAGGCAATTTTGGGTTGTCGCTACGGCGATAATATAAGATTTTGGATAATTCAATGCCAATGTCGGTTGCAAAGCCTGTCATATGTGTGGTGCGGACAACGCCGTTAGATAAAATGGTCATCACCGTGTTGTGCATGCCCATAATAAAGCACATAGTCATCAAGGTTGGCGACCACAAAAGGTATTCATCGCCGAATTTGTTTAATAAGGTTGCCAAAAGCCCAAACGCTAACATATACATGGCTTCTAACCACATCGACAAGCCAAACGAACTGCGGAAGCGTTGGCGTTTTGCCCACAGGATTGTCCAACTGGAATGAGCCGCACCGAAGATAAAACTTAACAACATTAAAAAGGCGGTTAGGGCGACTTTCCATTCTTTTAAGTATAAAGAATCCGCCGCCATCGCCATTGCACCTGACATATGCGAAGTGTAATAGCCTACGGCGAAAAAGCCGCCTGCGTTGATTGCTCCGCCCAAAAACGCCATTAAATAGCCCAAGCGGCGGAAGTTTGCAAACGAAATATTATTTTCGTGCAGATAGTGCATTTTGGCGTGCAGAAGATTAGCAATGCGTTTTTTGCGTCTTTTTTTGAAAGTAGCCATTTTCATCTTCTTTATTGCGGTTGCGTTAAGCCAAAATGCTGATACGCTCGCTCGGTCGCCATTCTGCCGCGTGGCGTGCGTTGCAGGAAGCCTTGTTGAATTAAATATGGCTCAATCACATCTTCAATAGTATCGGTGCTCTCGCCAATGGCAGCGGCAATGTTATCCAAGCCTACGGGACCACCGGTAAATTTATGCAAAATGGTTTGTAATAATTTTTGATCCATCATATCCAAACCTTGATTATCTACATCTAACATTTTTAAGGCACTATCGGCGATTTCTGCGTTTATTTGCCCTTGATGTTTAACTTCAGCAAAATCACGAACACGCCGCAATAGACGATTGGCAATACGTGGCGTACCACGCGAACGGCGTGCAATTTCATACGCTCCATCACGATTTAAATTCATATTTAATAATCCGGCAGACCTTGAAACAATATGAGTTAAATCATCATGATTATAAAATTCCAAACGAGCAATAATCCCAAAACGATCTCGCAAAGGATTGGTAAGCATACCTGCACGAGTTGTCGCTCCAACCAAAGTAAATGGCGGTAAGTCAATTTTCACAGAACGAGCCGCAGGACCTTCGCCTATCATAATATCCAAGCGAAAATCTTCTAATGCTGGATACAAGATTTCTTCCACCACAGGGCTTAAACGATGAATTTCGTCAATAAACAGCACATCGTGGGCTTCTAAATTTGTGAGAATAGCGGCTAAATCGCCTGCTCGCTCTAATACCGGCCCCGAAGTCTGCCGCAGATTAACACCCAATTCATGGGCAATAATATTTGCCAAAGTGGTTTTGCCTAAACCTGGTGGACCAAATAGTAGCGTATGATCCAAAGCATCACCACGCTTTTTAGCCGCTTGAATAAATATTGACAATTGCTCTCTTGCCTTGTCTTGTCCAATATATTCGTCCAAAGATTTGGGACGCAAGGCATATTCGAACTGTTCTTCCTGACGAGTCTGCGAAGCAGAGTCAACCATACGTACAGCAGAAGTAGTCAATGAATCAGATTGCAACATGTTTGTAATTTAATACTAAATATAAAAAAGCGTTATTTTGCCTGATTATATAAGCTGTGTAAAAGATGATATTAGAATATTTTTATTTTCCGGCAGACTATTTTTTCCGGCAGACTTCTACCACTTAAATCTCACCTTCTTTAAAACCCAAGTGTTGCACTTGAAACTTTAATCTGCCCAGCCTGAAAATAGTCGTATAATCTCCCCTTTATTCAATTAAAGGACACAAAAATGCCGCAATATCGTTCTCACACTTCTATTCACGGCCGCAATATGGCTGGGGCAAGGGCTTTGTGGCGTGCCACAGGCGTGGCAGATAAGGACTTTGGTAAGCCCATTATTGCTGTGGTTAATTCTTTTACGCAGTTTGTACCGGGTCATGTGCATTTGCACGAAATCGGGCAAATGGTGTGCCGTGAGATTGAAGCCGCAGGCGGCATTGCCAAAGAGTTCAACACCATTGCCATTGATGACGGCATTGCTATGGGTCATGGCGGTATGTTATACAGCCTGCCTTCCCGCGATTTAATTGCCGATAGCGTGGAATATATGGTCAATGCCCACTGTGCAGACGCAATGGTGTGCATTTCTAACTGCGACAAAATCACACCAGGAATGCTGATGGCTGCTATGCGGCTGAATATTCCTGCGGTGTTTGTTTCAGGCGGCCCTATGGAAGCAGGCAAAATGACGATAGTCGAAAACAATAGCATTCGCAAATTAGATTTAATTGACGCTATGGTTGAAGCGGCAAATGATAAAAATTCGGACGAATTTGTGAATCAAATGGAAAATTCCGCCTGCCCTACTTGCGGCTCGTGTTCAGGAATGTTTACCGCAAATTCAATGAACTGCTTAACCGAAGCGTTAGGCTTATCCTTGCCTGCCAACGGCTCTTTGGTTGCCACGCATAAAGAACGGCAAGAATTGTTTTTACAAGCGGCTCGCTTAATTGTGGATATTACCAAAAAATATTACGAACAAGGGGACGAGAGCGTTCTGCCACGCTCTATTGCAAGCAAAGCGGCGTTTGAAAACGCCATGAGTTTGGATATTGCAATGGGCGGTTCAACCAACACCATTCTGCACCTGTTAGCGGTTGCAACGGAAGCGGCAGTCGATTTCAAAATGGCGGACATTGACCGATTAAGCCGTGTTGTTCCGTGCTTATGCAAAGTTGCCCCTGCAACGCAGAAATATCATATGGAAGATGTGCATCGAGCAGGCGGTGTGATGGCGATTTTGGGCGAATTAGACCGTGCAGGCTGCCTGAAAACCGATGTGAAAACCGTTCATTCAGCGAGCCTGAAAGACGCATTAGCCAAATGGGATATTATGCAAAGCAATGATAATCAAGCAAAAAATCGTTATCTTGCCGCCCCTGCTGGCATTCGCACCACAAAAGCGTTCTCACAAAACGAGTTTTACAAACAACACGACACTGACCGTGTTTCAGGCTGCATTCGCAACAAACAAAACGCCTATTCGCAAGACGGCGGTTTGGCGGTATTGTTTGGCAATATTGCCGAACGCGGTTGCGTGGTAAAAACCGCAGGCGTTGATGACAGCATTTTGAAATTTAGGGGGCGTGCGAGAGTGTTTGAAAGCCAAGAAGCCGCCGTTGAAGGCATTTTGGCAAACCAAATTGTGGCAGGCGACATTGTGATTATTCGCTACGAAGGCCCCAAAGGCGGGCCTGGTATGCAAGAAATGCTCTACCCCACAAGTTACTTAAAATCCAAAGGCTTGGGCAAAGCCTGTGCCTTGCTTACAGACGGACGCTTTTCAGGCGGCACATCAGGCTTATCTATCGGACATGTATCGCCAGAAGCCGCAGAAGAAGGGGCAATCGGCTTGGTTGAAGAAAATGACACCATCGAAATCGACATTCCCAACCGCCGCATTCATTTAGCCGTGTCAGACGAAGAATTACAAAACCGCCGCGATAAAATGAACGCCAAAGG
>JAFZMY010000009.1 GCA_017553165.1 Neisseriaceae bacterium | reverse complement strand
TATTTAATGCGATTATCGTATTTAATTTTAACCGATTCTGGGGGCATTCAAGAAGAGGCACCGTCATTGGGCAAACCTGTTTTGGTGATGAGAGACACTACAGAACGCCCATCTGCTCTTGCGGCAGGAACGGTTAAATTGGTGGGTACATCACAGCAAGCCATTATTGATAATGTGTCTTTATTGTTAAATAATGCAGACGCATATCAACAAATGGCAAGTGCCAAAAATCCTTATGGAGACGGCACAGCGGTTGAAAAAATTCTCTCGGTTTTTATGAAGTAAGGACAAAAAAATGAGATTCTCCAAAATTTGTGTGATTGGTTTGGGCTATATTGGTTTGCCCACTGCCACAGTTTTTGCACAACATGGTGTAAATGTTGTGGGTGTTGATGTTAATAAACATGCTGTGGAAACAATCAATCAGGGCAAAATTCACATTATCGAACCCGATTTAGAACAAGCCGTAGCACAAACTGTGGCACAAGGTAGCCTGAAAGCCACTATGACACCAGAAGCGGCAGAAGCGTTTTTAGTGTGTGTGCCTACGCCATTTAAAGGGGAATATGAACCTGATTTAAGTTATATTCAGGCAGCCTGTCAATCGATTGCCCCTGTATTACAAAAAGGTAATTTAGTGGTTTTAGAATCCACTTCTCCTGTGGAAACCACAGAGCAGATGGCAAAATGGTTAGCAGAATATCGTCCTGATTTATCTTTTCCGCAACAAAAAAGAGAAGATTCAGATATTCGTGTGGCACATTGTCCAGAACGCGTTTTACCAGGACAAGTGATGCGAGAACTTATTGAAAATGACCGCATTATTGGAGGTTTAACCAATAAATGCAGTCAAGCCGCAGCCAATTTATATCGCACTTTTGTTAAAGGTGAGTGTGTGATTACCAATGCACGCACGGCAGAAATGAGCAAACTCACCGAAAACAGTTTCCGTGATGTTAATATTGCGTTTGCTAATGAATTATCCATTATTTGTGATAAATTGAATATCGATGTATGGGAGTTAATTGCATTAGCAAATCGTCATCCACGCGTTAATATTTTACAACCTGGTTGTGGTGTGGGCGGACATTGTATTGCGGTAGATCCTTGGTTTATTGTGCATAAAACCCCTGATTTAGCCAAAATCATTCATACTGCAAGATTAGTGAATGACTATAAACCCCAATGGGTGATTGGTAAAGTGAATGAAGCCATTATTGCCGCATCACAAAAAACAGGTAAGGGCGTGGCCGATATTAAAATCGCTTGTTTGGGTTTATCGTTTAAAGCGGATATTGACGACTTACGCGAAAGCCCAGCATTAAAAATTACCGCACAATTAGCCGATAAATATCCCAATCAAGTATGGGCGGTTGAACCTAATGTTACGGCTTTGCCACAAAAACTCATTGATAAAAACATTGAGTTGGTTGCATTGAATCAAGCCTTGCAACAAGCCGATGTTTTGGTGTTGTTGGTAGAGCATAAAGAGTTTAAATCTGCAAGCATTACAAACAGTAATGCGGTTGTTGTGGATACAAAGGGTATTTGGAAGTAGTTTAGTTGTGTGGATTTTTTGTGGAACTGTTGTTTTTAAATGGTTCCACAAAATTGGATTTTGTGTTTGGAGATAATAATATGTTGAAAAGATTTAGAAAAAAAATTAAAAAAATATATCGTAAAGTATTTTCAAGAGAACAAGTTGTTACAACATCTTATCGCCTGCCTTCTCATAAAGAGCAACGGGTTGCTTTGTTTGTTAATACCTATATTGAATTAGGTGTTAGTGGTCTAATTACCTTAATAAACCAAGATCCTTTGGTTTCTATGTTGGATAAAGCTAAATATTATTTAGAAGCTAGTGGTTCTGTAAAAGAATATAATGTTTACGATGCTTATCTCTTATCTCGTATTGGTAACGATTTGTATCCAGATGAATTTACATATAGAGCTTTAGCATGGCGTGCTAAACAAGCTAACGAAATACTTGTTGCCAAACAATGTATGGACTGGCTGTTAGTATATTATGATAAAAATGGTATT
>JAFZMY010000008.1 GCA_017553165.1 Neisseriaceae bacterium | reverse complement strand
ATTTGATTTTTGGTAGCATAAAATGTGATTTTTTATTAGGAAATTCAGGAGCAGATAGAATTAATGGTGGAGCATCTGATGATGTAATAATTGGTGATGCTTTTATTCGTCCTGATGTTAAAATTAAATCAATCACAATTATTGGCTCAATACAAGGATATGAATACTATCCATCAGGAGTTGCTACTGATTATCAATTTAGAGAAAATGGCTGGGAATCTAAAAAATCAGACAGTGCCAGCGTACCACACCCAGATGTAAGCAAATGGGAAGTAACCTTTAATCCAGAAACCAATGATTATACTATTAGTGTTCCTAATAATACCTTTTTAAATAATGAACATATTATTAAATTAGAAGAAGATGAAGAAGCTACTGAACATAATGATTACCTAAATGGAGGTAGTGGCAATGATTTAATCATAGGTCAATATGGAGATGATAGCCTATTTGGTGAAGATGGCAATGACTATTTATTTGGTGATGATAATCGAGATAAAGAAATCAGCGGCAATGATTATTTGGACGGAGGTGCTGGCGATGACTACCTTAACGGTGGTAAAGGAGACGACAGATTAGTAGCTGGCAAAGGTAATGACAAATTAGAAGGAGGTGATGGTAATGACCTATATCTATTTACCATTTCCGATTTGCAAAATAACGATACCAATATCATTATTGATTCTGATGGCAAAGGCTCAATAGCAATTGATGACATATTATTAGAAACATTAAATTGGGAAAGCCAAGAAGAAAATATCTGGACTGCTAATAAAATGCAGTTACAAAAACAAGGTAATGACCTGCATTGGACATCAAAAGCTACAACTGCTACCATTATTATCAAAAACTATAAAGACGGAGACTTAAATCTTGAATTACCACCAACTAACACAGCCCCATATATAGATCAAAAAATTGACGATTTAAGCGTTGAAATTAATGATTATTTTATACATACACTACCGGAAAACCTATTTAAAGATGATGATAAAGATGATTATCTAATCCTTTCGATTACACTTGCGAATGGAGAAGCATTACCTAATAATCTATACTTTGACCTATATAATAATATACTATCAGGTTATTTTGAGACTGCCGGAAATATAGAATTAACTATTACAGCCGCTGACAAAAAAGGCTTAACTGCAAGCCAAAACTTTAATATCAATATTATTGATAACTCTAATAATTATAACAATACCCCACCTATAAGTAATTATACCAATTTAACCCATAATATTATTACCCATATTCCATTTGAACAAAAACTTCCGGCAGACTTATTTACTGACATGGATAATGATAAATTATCATTTAATATTCAAAACTTACCCAATGGATTAAATTTTGATCAAGCAACTAATACCATATCTGGTATAGCAACCAAAGCCGAAATAATTGAAACAACCATACAATGTGGAGATGGACAAGATTACTCATATTTGCCATATATAATCAATATAATAGAAAATCGCTCACCACAAGTTAAAGAAAAAATTACTCAATTAAATACCTTTGCCACCCAAAACTTTAACTATACTATTCCGGCAGACTTATTTATTGATCCTGATGGAGAAAGATTAAACATTACAGTAAATAACTTACCACAATGGTTGAATTACAATCCGCAAACTAACACAATTAGCGGTAATGCACCAATAGAGTCTGCCGGAAAAAATACTTTTACCATAATTGCAAGCGATAATGCTAATAATAGTATTGAACATACTATACAAATAAACGTTAATACTGATAATATTCCTAATGCCATTTATGCTGATGGACTTAAAATTGGTACACTTAAAAATGACCTAATGATTGGCAATAACCAAAACAACACTATTCGTGGCAATGCTGGTAATGATACAATTCACGGATTAGACGGAGATGATGAAATACATGGAGGTATCGGCAATGATAACCTTAATGGTGGCAATGGCAACGATAAAATCTTTGGAGAGATTGGTAACGATACCTTGACTGGTGGTAATGGAGACGATAGATTAGAAGGATGGTTAGGCAATGACGCTTATCACTTTACTCAAGGAGATGGACAAGATACTATTTACGATTTAGGTGGAACAGAAACTTTACACCTTCATAAAATTAATAAAAACGATTTATATTTTGAACAAGATGGCAATAATTTAATTATAAAATTGATAGATACAAACGACCAAATCACAATTCAAAATCATTATTTTAAATTTTTAGGCAATCCTAATGCAATCGAAACAATCCAATTAGATAATGGTGAAACAATAGATATAAAAAATAACACAGCCCCACAATTAAATAGTCAAGTAAATAGCAAAGCTATTGGTTTATCCAATTTAATAAGTATGGATAATATATTTCCGGCAGACTCTTTACAATTTACAACTTTTAATGCAAATAACGATAGTATGCAATATAATTCCCAATCGAATTTAAATTCATTAATAATTAGATGAATTAGATAACAATGGTGGAATAGTTTATTAACAATGCTAACATAGAATCATATACTGTTAAAAATGTGGTTTTGTATGGGGGTTAAAGTCCTGCAGGAAAGTTTATTTATATGATTTTGAAATACTTGCAAAACCAATACTGAAACAAATTATAATCCTGCCTACGGAGTTACCTTTTTAAGTAGGTTTTGCAAGATTTTCTAAAAAGATTGGAATTTAAATTATGTTACGTAATGAACTGATTGCTTGGATAAATCAAGCTTTGGAAGTTGATAATTTTCAAGATTATGCTCCCAATGGTTTGCAAGTTGAGGGTAGGGATAATGTGCAGAAGATTGTTTGTGCGGTAACTGCCAGTCGTGCAGCTATTGATTATGCCATTGAACAACAGGCAGATATGTTGTTAGTGCATCATGGTATGTTTTGGAAAAATGAGATGCCATGTATTGTTGGTTGGAAAAAAGAACGTATCAGTCGCTTATTGGCACATCAGATTAATCTTGTGGCGTATCATTTGCCATTAGATGCACACCATGAATGGGGTAATAATGCTATGTTGGCTAAACGTTTGGCTTGGAAATTAGAAAGTACATCGGAGCAAGGTTTGCTTAATATTGGAAGTACTGAAAAAAAACAAAGCTTATTAGAATTAGCCAATCATATTGAGCGGGTGTTGCAACGCAAACCTTTGGTAATTGGTGATTTGGATAAAACAATTGAAAATATTGCTTGGTGTTCTGGTGGGGCACAAGGATTTTTTCCGGCAGTGTGTATGGATAGCAAAATAGATGCTTATATCACCGGAGAAGCATCGGAAGCACAATATCATTATGCACGCGAAACTAATACCGCTTTTATTGCGGCAGGGCATCATGCCACCGAAAAATTTGGCGTTCAAGCTTTATCTGCGGCGATTAGTGAAGAATTTATGTTGCAAAGTATATTTTTTGATGAAAATAATCCAATATAGGGCTTGACAAATTTTATAGTTTAGTCTACAATGCGTAGTTCTGCCGGTTTAGCTCAGTTGGTAGAGCAGCTGACTTGTAATCAGAAGGTCGAGGGTTCGACTCCTTTAACCGGCACCAGTTGTAAAGGTAAGCAGTGTAACTAATTTCAAGTTACACTGCTTTTTTGTTTCTGTATGAGTTTGCATGAATTTTAGACGGTGAGCAGAAAATTAGGTTTTGCAGGAGTTTCTATGAGTTAGTTGCTATCATTTGAAATAGCGAGTAATGGTAAAATTGAGTCTGAAACCTTTGCAAAACTGGTATATGCAGTATATTTCGTAACGTTGTGTGTTGCTCTAAATGATAGCCTTTCTATTTGTTATGTCTTCGATTTTTTGTGTTACTACACTTTGAACTGCACTCACATCTACCAGTTTTGCAGGGGGGCTGCAATATTTTAAAATAGACTGCCATAAAAGGTATAAATAGCTTTCTGGCAGACTTTTTATTAACTTCAAAATGATTTTAAGGATTAATGTGATGAAGAGAATGAAACCCATCGACATTGAAGAAGAACTCATTAAAGATGAATTGAATGACTCTTTATATGATTTAAAAACCATTTTAAAAAAAGATGGTTTTGCTTCTGCCTATATTGATAGAGAAAAATCTGATGATGAGTTGGTTGAAAAAGATAATGTTGAAATTTTGAATGTATCTTATTTTGATCACTTTTTAAGTAATGATGAGTTTTTGCAAGAAAATTTTACTTGTTATTCAATGGCACAAGATGCAACACTTTCTATAAAAAAAGAAATTGAAAATGTAATCAATAATTTTATTTTGTTTTATGATAAATTGTTTACATTGAATAATGGTATTATTTATTCTGCTCATGAAAAAGTTGAAAAAATAGATAATATTGATACATACTATCAATTAGTTGTTAATGGAATGAAAGAAAGACCATTGGCAGATTTATTATTTGTGAATATCAATACATTTGCTATATTTGGATTTGATTTAACACATTATATTTATGTTAAAAACAATAAAAAAATATCAGAAGAAATACGAATGATTGCAAAATCATGTAATCTTAATATTATTTAAATATAAAAACAAGTGATATTTATACTTGATTTATAAGCTTATTACAATCAATATTGTTTTATTCGTGTTATGACTCAACAATTAACTTCAATATTTTTTATTTTATTACCGCTATTTGTGGGATTTTGTATTTCTTTGTCAAACAAAAAATACATTATAGCTCTTAATCGTATTATTAATTTTATTGTCAATATTATTTTATTGCTAATTGGGGTAAGTTTATCGCAATTGTCTAATACTGATATTTCCTTGATTAAAATTCCTTTATATGCATCTATTTTTTTATGTATAACTCTTGTTGCTAATGGTTTTTGTATAGCAATATTTGATAAATATTTCCCATGGGAATATTTACAAAAATCTGAATCTCATGAAAAAACAAGTTATTTTATTTGGCAAGATACAGTTAAACAATTGTTAATAGTAGCCATAGGCTGGTTATTAGGTAAATTATTTCCATCTATAACTTATTTAATGGAGGGTGCAATAAATTATTTATTAATGTTGCTATTGCTTTTAATTGGTATACAGTTGCGTAGTAGTGGTATTAAAATTCATCAGGTTTTATTAAATAAGAGAGGTGTTGTTTTAGCGATATTGTCAATAATAGCAACTTTAATTGGAGCAATAATTGCTGGTATGATTATTGAGATTCCGATATTTCAAAGTCTTGCTTTGGGTTCTGGTTTTGGTTGGTATTCGCTTTCCGGCAGTGTTTTAACTCATGCTTATGGTGCGTTTTGGGGGACGGTTGCATTGTTAAATGATTTGGGACGAGAGATATTTGCTCTGATTTTTATTCCAACTTTAATGAAGCGTTATCCATCAGTGGCAATTTCTACCGGTGGTGCTACTGCACTTGATCTTACTCTTCCTACAATTTTACGTTCTGGTGGAGTAATGGCTGTGCCGTTTGCAGTGAGTTATAGTTTTATTATCAATGTATTATCTCCAATATTGATGATTATTTTTTCCGGCAGAGTTGTTTGATTTATTTTAGAGCAATGTGTTATATTTGGATTAACTTATTTATTTGAAATTAATAAATTATGGCTTTTGCATCTCTTTTAACTTTATTAGATGATATTGCTACAACTCTTGATGATGTAGCAGTGATGACTAAATTAGCTGCCAAAAAAACAGTTGGCATTGTGGGTGATGATTTGGCTGTTAATGCTGAACAAGTTATTGGCTCAACTGCAGACCGTGAATTGCCGATTGTGTTTAAGGTCGCGATTGGTTCTTTAATTAATAAGGCGATTTTAGTTCCTTTGGCTTTACTTATTTCTGCGATTGCACCATGGTCAATTGCAGGATTATTAATAATTGGTGGTTGCTATTTGTCTTTTGAAGGTGCTGAAAAAATTCTCGATTTTATGCATAAAAAAAGTAATAAGTCATCAGAAACACATGTTGTCAATTTTGATGAAAAAACGCGTGTTAAAGGTGCTATTCGTACCGATTTTGTATTATCAACTGAAATTATTGTAATTGCTTTGGGAGTTATTTCCGGCAGTCTATTAGAAAAAGCAGTGGCATTAAGTATTATTGCTGTTTTAATGACAGTTGGTGTATATGGTTTTGTAGCTTGTATCGTGAAAATAGATGATATGGGGTTGTGGCTAATTAAAAAACCATTTGCAATAACTAAAATATTAGGACGTTTTTTTGTAGCATTAATGCCGTATATTATGAAATTTCTTACAATTGCAGGTACGATTGCAATGTTAATGGTGGGCGGAAGTATTATCCTGCATAATGGCTTACATCATTTATCTAATTTGTTGGAAACAATTTCACCTAATTGGTTGGAAGTTTTATTATCATCTTTTATCGTGCCGATTGTAATTAGTTTTATTGTAGGATTAATCTTAATTGGTCTTGTAAAATTAAAAGAGAAAATGTTTTCCGGCAGTGTATAAATACTTAAAGATTAAGTTTAATATGAAACTTCTGTATGTGTTTTGCAGAAGTTTCTATTTTAATTTTTCGGCTAATTTTGTGGCTAATTTTTGTGCTACTTCTTCCCATTTGGGGGTAGGGCGTATGAAGTCGGAAATTTGAGTCATTTCTAAACCTGCGTAGCCACAAGGATTGATTTGTGAGAATGGACTTAAATCCATATCAACATTAAGTGCAACACCGTGATAAGTGGCACCGTTTTTAATGCGTAAGCCTAATGATGCGATTTTTTTGCCGTTTTCGGTATAAACACCAGGACGTTTAGGGTCGGCGGAAGAAGGGATTTTATAATCTGCCAAAGTTGCAATCACGGCATTTTCAATACAGCTTACCAATTCTCGCACCGAAATATTACGACGTTTGAAATCAATCAAGACGTACACCACTACTTGCCCTGTGCCGTGATAGGTAATTTGTCCACCACGGTCGGTTTCAATTACAGGAATATCGCTACTTTGTAATAAATGTTCAGGACGACCTGCCTTGCCTTGTGTAAATACCGGTGAATGTTCTACTACCCATAACTCATCTTTGGTATCCGCCGTACGTTGAGTGGTAAATGTCTGCATTTGTTCAAATACAGGTAAATACGGCAGGTTTCGTCCTAAATATTTGATATTCATGTTTATTTTTTAATAAGTGCAATAGTTTTATCCAACTTTTGAACCCACTTCTGCTCCGTCTTCGACATTGAGCAAAAACAATTTGCCGTTTGAAGAAGCGGATAAGAGCATGCCTTCGCTTACGCCAAATTTTGCCATTTTGCGTGGGGCGAAATTGACGACTGCGATCACTTTTCTGCCGACTAATTTTTCAGGTTCTGGGTAACTTTGGGCAATGCCTGAAAAAATGGTGCGTTGTTCAAAGCCTAAATCTATTTGAAATTTCAATAACTTATTGCTTCCTTCAACTGCTTCGCAGGACAAAACTTCGCCCACTCGCATATCGACTTTGGTAAAGTCATCAAACGAACAAACAGGGGCGACAGGCTCAAAATCGGCTTTATTTTCAACCGCAGCAGGCTGAATACTTTGTTTATTGGCTTCAAGTAAGCGGTCGATTTGGGCTTGTTCTACGCGTTTCATTAAGTGATTGTAATCGTTGATTTTATGGTTTTCAGGCAGCGTCCGTGTTGCGTCGTCCCACAGCAAGGCTGGAATATTCAAAAACGCCGCAACCGCGTTTGCCGTCGCAGGCAAAATTGGCGATAAATACACGCTTAAAATTTTGAATGCGTTCATCAGCACCGAACACACTTCATGCAGTTTTTCGTCCGCACCGTCCTGTTTTGCCAATTCCCACGGCTTGTTTGCGTCCGTGTATTCATTCACCATATCTGCCAAAAGCATTATTTCACGCAAGGCTCGGGCATATTCTCGCTCTTCATACAACTGTGCAATTTCTTCCGCTTTCGCTTGTAAATGAGCAATAAGTGAATGACCTGCAACATTTTTCAGGCAGCCTGAAAAGCGTTTTTTGATAAAGCCCGCACTTCTTGCGGCAATGTTAATGTATTTGCCGATTAAATCGCTATTTACTCGTGAGATAAAGTCTTGTAAATTCAAGTCTATATCTTCGATTTTGCTGTTTAATTTAGCAGCAATGTAATACCGCAACCATTCAGGGTTTAGGCCTTCATCTAAATACGATTTAGCGGTGATAAATGTGCCACGCGATTTGGACATTTTATGTCCATCAACCGTTAAAAAGCCGTGTGCAAACACCGCAGTCGGCGTGCGGTAGCCTGAAAATTTCAGCGTTGCAGGCCAGAATAGAGCGTGAAAATACAAAATATCTTTGCCGATAAAATGCACCATTTCGGCACTGCTGTCTGCTTTTAACCATTCGTTTGCGTCCAAGTTTAAACGCTCACACAGGTTTTTAAATGACGCAAAATAGCCGATGGGTGCGTCTAACCACACATAAAAATATTTATTTTCTGCGTCTGGAATTTCAAAGCCAAAATAGGGTGCATCTCGCGAAATATCCCAGTTTTGCAAGCCGCCGTCTATCCATTCTTTCATCTTGTTCAAGGCTTCGGGTTGCAAGTGGGCTTGTTTTTTGCCGTTTGATAAAACCGTTTCGCCACTTGTCCATTCACGCAAAAAATCTTCGCAGGACGATAAATCGAAAAAATAATGTTCGGACGATTTCAAAACAGGCTTTGCCCCTGACACTGCCGAATACGGATTTTTTAATTCAGTGGGCAGATATGTTGTGCCGCAAGACTCGCAGTTATCGCCATACTGGTCTTTTGCACCGCATTTGGGACATTCGCCTTTCACAAAACGGTCGGGCAGAAACATTTGTTTTTCAGGGTCGAACAACTGTTCAATGGTTTTCACGGTAATTTTGCCGTTGGCTTTTAAGGCTTTATAAATGCCTTGACTAAACGCCTTATTTTCAGGCGAATGTGTGCTGTAATAATTGTCGTAACCAATTAAAAAACCAGTAAAATCTGCTAAATGCTCTTGACGCACTTTTTCAATCATCTCTTCGGGTTTAACGCCCATTTTTTGAGCGGCAAGCATCACAGGCGTGCCGTGCGTGTCGTCCGCACACACATAAAAACAGGTGTGATTTCGCATTTTCTGAAAACGCACCCAAATATCGGTTTGAATATGCTCAACCATATGCCCCAAATGAATACTGCCATTCGCATACGGCAAGGCAGAAGTAACAAGAATTTTGCGTTGTGTCATTTTGATTTGCTAATAGTAAATAAAACTGTCTATTATAAACGATATATAGAAACTTCTGCAAAACCCCCTATTGAAACAAACTATAATCCTGCCGTAGGGTTGGCATCCTTGCATACCAAACTTTACTATGCGTAATTTTTTGAATTTTAATGTTTTTACAATATATCTGGCTGTTTGGTGAGCAAGAGTCCCATCTTACGTAGGTTCTTTTCAAAAATTTAGATGTTGCAGGAGTTTCTTATTAACAATTTCTGTATTAGATATTTCAGATATATCTGTATGAAAGTTTAGATTAATAAATAACACCGTTATAATCATCTAACACATTATTTACAAACACAGTAAAATTATTGCTATATTCATAATCATGATTTGAATTTATATTATTTTTCTTATCCATTGACGATACAAGTGTATTATTAGATAACACATCATTTAATATTAATGAATTATTGTCTGGATTATTTAATTGTGCTTTAATATCTTCCGCATTCCATTTGCTGCCATCTGCAAATTCAAATAATTCAATTGCCTTAATATTAAAAGTACTCTCATTATAAAATTGATCTTTAATATATATTTCATTATTTTCTGAACGTATAACTAAATCTTTTCCTTGACGAATTAATTGAAT
>JAFZMY010000060.1 GCA_017553165.1 Neisseriaceae bacterium | reverse complement strand
GAAAGAATTGGCTCGTTTTATCAACTTTTATAATACAGTTAAGCCTCACAAGGGATTGAATGGTGATACACCTTTCGAGATCTTGAAGGCTTATTTTTCTCAACCCCATGTGTAAATAACGCGTGGATTTCTAACAGATTAAATACGATTTATTTGTAATCGACATCAAAATTAATTAAGCTTTTACTATACAAAATAAAAGAAAAATGTAACAATAAAAACCATATGAACCGAATATTTTGTGTTAAACATTTTTTAAGCAATCAGCAAGAAAGGGCTATCGTTATGAAAGTGCGAAAACTATGCTTATCAATAGGTATAGCATTTAGCTTGGCAGCATGTGATTTTATTCAAACAGGTCAAGAACAAGATGTATCGCAAATTCCACCAGCATCTATTGGAGCGGTAGTTAGCTCGATCGACTCTAATCCGTTTTTTCAGGGGATGTATAAATCATTTCAAGAAGTTGATAGTGAAAATTCCCAATTGAAAATACAATTAGAAGCTTCAAAAGACGACCAAAAACTGCAAGATTCACAAATTGAAGCCATGCTTAATTCTGGTGCCAAAGCATTAGTTGTTAATTTGGCAGATGCAAGTGTTGGTAATCAATTTGCCG
Source organism: Neisseriaceae bacterium (assembly GCA_017553165.1). Lineage (GTDB taxonomy): Bacteria > Pseudomonadota > Gammaproteobacteria > Burkholderiales > Neisseriaceae > RGIG9985. The sequence continues at coordinate 3,728 of JAFZMY010000060.1, read as the reverse complement.
AAAAAATGTGTGCAAGACAAATTCCAGTAGTGTATATAAATCGCTCACCGAGTGCAAAAGTCTTGCAAAACTGTAATATTGCCTATTTTGTTGGTTCTGATGACAATCAAGCAGGAATTTTACAAGCTCAACTTGTGTTAGAAAACTGGAACGAACACCCAGAATGGGATAAAAACAGTGACGGTAAAATGCAAATTGCCGTTTTAGAAGGTAACCCTGCTATTTCATCTTCCAAGATTCGTTCTTCTTGGGCTGTTTCAAGTTTAAAATTTGCACCTGAAATTGGTGTAGGTTCAGATGGTGTTGATATCGTTTTCATGGAAACTGGTCGTTATAATCAACAAGTTGCCAATGAAGTGGTTAATAAATGGTCAGAATCGCCAGATTTTAACAAAATTGAAGTAATTTTAGCTGGTAATGACAACATGGCATTGGGTGCTGCTGATGCTTTAGATAGCAAAGGTAAAAAAATACCAATCTTTGGCATTGACGGAGTGCCTAAAGCACAAGATGCCGTTAAACAAGGTCGTGTTTATGCTACTATAATTAATGATTATGATGAGCAAGTACGAGTTGCAGTGCGTATAGCAGCTAATCTTGCAAACAGCAGACCTGCTAATGAAGGTATCTTCTACGACATGGACGAAAAAGGTGCGATTAGCGTCCAATTGAAACGAATTGAAGGTTTATAAAAAGGGGTACGATAATGGCTGACAAAATCAATAGAAAATCCAGTAGTGCAAGCGGTAGTTATAAGTACGTTTCATTGATTCTATTCATTGTTGCTTTTTTGATACTGCTCGCTTCCCTATCTGCTGCAACCTACTACTATACTAATAAAATTACTCAAGAAACCCAAAAAGTGGCACTTGTAGGTGAACAGGCTGAAATTTCGCAAGAAATTGCACGTATTGCTTTCTCGCAAGAATCGTATCTTACCAACGAAACATTCAATCGTTACAAAAAAGATGGCGTAGAAGTAAACAAAATTCCTTTGGAAGATTTCCCACAAAACACCCTTTTCCGCCGCACGGAAATGAAACGTTTAGCAGACCGTTACAACGAAATTCTGTTACGTTTGGAATATGGTGGCGAAATTGCAGACCGTCAAGGTAATATCATTGATGTAACTCCGGTAAAATTTTCATCAACACGTGCTAATGTGGAAGCTGCACGTCGTATTTGGGACTACTACTACCCATTAATGACTGACTTCGATTTAGAAGCTGAAACTGGTTATTTAACTCGTGATTACGCTACCTATTTAATGGATTACACACGCCAGTATAACCGTACCCTTCAACGTGATACTGCACGTGTATCTGAACTTATTCAAGAATATGTAGATAGATTACAAAAACAATTGAATCAAATTCAGATTGCTGGCGTGGTATTGGCCTTGATACTATTCTTATTGATGATTTTTGGTACTTTGAGAAGTTTGGTAGCAGGTGATCGCAAATTAGCAGAACAACGCCGTGAAACTAACCAGATTATGCAAACCATTAATGAAGGTTTGTTCTTGGTGGATAAAAACCTTAACATCGGTAACGAATATTCTTCTCACTTGGAAGAAATTATCGGTCAACGCAATATTGGCGGTAAAAAACTTAACGATGTATTGTCAAAAATGGTGTCATCAGAAGACATGGAAACTGCCGATGTGTTTATCGAACAGTTATACAGTGAACACGTTGTGGAAGAACTAATCTCCGACCTGAATCCATTAAACCGCATTGAAGTTAAAATCGATGATTTCTCCGGTTATTTCACAACACGTTATTTAGACTTCAAATTCTCACGTGTGTATCGTGGCGACACAATTGAAAAAGTGTTAGCTTCTGTGTCTGACGTTACAGATGAAGTATTACGTGAAGAACGTGCCGAAGAAGAACGCGAACAAAATTCTCGTCAGGTTGAAATGTTAGGTGCGGTATTAAATGTCGATCAACGCATGCTGGAAAACTTTATCGACAGCACTAAACGCCGTATCGATGAAATCAATAACGAATTACGTCGCCCAGAAAAAACCAAATCAGCATTGCAAAACAAAGCACGTAAGATTTATCGCGAAGTACACTCCATGAAAGGAGAAGCCTCTGCCTTGAAATTGGATTCCTTTGTGGCTCAATGTGAAGATTTCGAATCCAAAATTAAAGAAGTTCAGGATAGACCAAATATTTCCGGTAACGACTTCTTGGGTATGACCGTGATTTTGGACGAAATGGTTAGCTTAACCGAAGTTATCGACCGCTTAAATGCACGTATTACCAGTGCACGTGTAGTTTCTGATGATGGTGAAGGTGTTGCTTCTATTAACACTATGCACACATACTACACCAACTTTGCCAAAGATATTGCAGAACGCAATAGCAAAGAAGTTGTATTACTATGTGCAGGTATGGACGATGATATTCTTCCGGAAGATAAAAAAGAAATCATTCAAGACATCGCCGTACAAATGCTACGTAACGCAATTGTGCATGGTATCGAAAGACCATTAATCCGTGAAAGAGCCGGAAAACGTGAAGCGGGTAAAATTCAATTAATCCTATCACGCCTTGACGCTAATAATGCTGAATTAATGGTTGAAGACGATGGTGCTGGTTTAGACTTTGAAGCAATACGTGCTAAATTAGTTGAACGTGGTACATGTTCAGCCGAAAACGCAGCTAAATTGAGCAAACGCGAATTGGCAGAACACATGTTTGATAGCGGTTTATCAACAGCTAAAGAACAAGGTCAAGATGCAGGACGCGGTGTAGGTATGGATATTATTCGCGAGTATATTCGTACATTAAATGGCAAGTTGAAAGTAGCATCAGTGCCTAAACAATACACTCGTTTTTCTGTTGTGTTCCCATTGAAGTAATGTTGTAAATTGGAATTTTAAAAAGGAAAACTATGTTTAGGTTAATGATTGTTGACGATTCTAATATTATTAGAAAGCGAATTGAACGCAGTATCAATACTATGCAGTTTGAGTTGGTAGCTGTTGCCAGAGATGGTTTGGAAGCAGTGAATATGTTTAAGCAATACTCTCCGGATGTGGTAACCATGGATTTAACCATGCCCAATATGGACGGTTTGGAATGTATTAAACAATTGCACGAACTAAACCCAATGGCAAATATCTTGGTAGTATCTGCACTGTCTGATAAAGCAACAGGTCTATTAGCTATCAAACATGGTGCTCGTGGATTTATTTGTAAACCATTTACTGATGAACAGTTAATGGACGCACTTAACAAACTAATCCAAACACCTCAAATCAAGAAAAAGAGATAACATTTACCTTTTTTGAGTAATTGATATTTCTTTATAAAACAAACGCAGGCAATTGGTTGCTTGCGTTTGTTTTTTTATTGTTTGTCCGATAAAAGAACCACATGCAAAACTTATAGAGACTCCTGCAAAACTCGTCATTCTTAATTTTTCGAAGAAAAATTAAGAATCTAACAACTTGTTTAATCAATAGATTTTTCGCTTCGCTCAAAATGACGAATGGTAAAAACAAGGCTTTTGCAGGAGTCTCTTATACAGGAAGAAACTCATGCAAAACTCCTTTATAAGATGAAAAGTTAATTGATAAAGTAAAATATTTTTCGCAAATTTGAAAAATGAGTAGATAGACAAGGTCTATTCTCGCTCGGTAAGATTAAATTGTAAGAAAACGAAACCGAGAAAGGACAGACCTATGTCGAGCAATATCATACAACTAAATGAAG
>JAFZMY010000059.1 GCA_017553165.1 Neisseriaceae bacterium | reverse complement strand
TTTTTAAGAGAATTTAGTTTGATTTTTTTTGCAACATTCCTTCTTGATAAAAAAGAAATTTACAAAATATACTCTCTTAATAAAAACTAAAATAATGCCAGAATACCTAAAAATAAGCTTCCTACCACGTTTATAAGATATAAATACTCTTTATATCGTTGCAAATTAGTTAGCTTGAAAAATATGTAAGTCTGCCGGAAATGCTGTTAAATACAGGCTTTCCGGCAGTGTTTGATATATATGTTATGTATACAAAACGTTTATATTAAGTCTGCCGGAAATGCTCTTAAATAAAGACTTTCCGGCAGTGTTCTTATATACATACCATGTATACAAAACGTTTATGTTAAGTACGTATGAAAGTTTTTTAAGTATGCTTAAAAAAGGTGTTATACAATACCTGTCATTCTTTCCGGCAGACTTTTATCAAATTTAACATTAGGAAAAAATTATGTTGCTTGGTGTAAATATCGATCACATTGCTACTTTACGTAATGCACGAGGTACGGTTTATCCTTCGCCACTTGAAGCTGCATTATTAGCCGAAACCGCAGGTGCAGATCTTATCACTATGCACTTGCGAGAAGACCGCCGTCATATTAAAGATGATGACGTATTTGCCGTACGCAATGCAATTAGCACTCGTTTAAATTTAGAAATGGCTTTAACCGAAGAAATGCTTAACAATGCTCTATCGGTCAAACCAGATGATGTATGTATCGTTCCAGAAAAACGCCAAGAAATTACCACCGAAGGCGGTTTGGACGTATATTCTAATAAAGCTATGATTGCTGATTTTGTGCAAACTCTAACCTCTGCTGGAATACGTGTTTCGCTATTTATTGACCCTGATTTTGATCAAATTCAAGCGGCATGTGAAGTAGGTGCTCCGGTAATCGAACTTCACACTGGTGCATACGCCGATGCTCGTGGTATTCAACAAAAAGATGAATTACATCGCATCGAACAAGCTGCGACTTTTGCTAATCAAGCTTCGTTAATCGTTAATGCTGGACATGGTTTAAATATTCACAATGTAAACCCTATTGCACGCATCAATACTATTCGTGAATTAAATATTGGACACGCTATAATCGCTCAATCAGTGTTTTTAGGCTTGCAACAAAGTATCAAACAGATGAAAGATGCAATGTTTCAAGCAAGATTATCTGCTGTATGTACCAATACCAATCAAATTTTAAACACACAATAATACTTAATCTTGCGTTAGCACAAATAAACATAGAACAAAAAGCGTATCATTAAGATGCGTTTTTTTGTTTTAATTCGAAATAAAGGAAATTATTATGAAGTGGTTAAATGAATTTAAGGAATTTATCTCTCGTGGCAATGTGATGGATATGGCTGTTGGGATTATTATTGGTGGTGCTTTTACGGCGATTGTTACTTCTTTGGTAGAAAAAATCATTAATCCAATCATAACCCTGATTTCTGGCGGAGGTACTGTTGGTGAAGGTTGGCGTTTTCCAGTTGGAGATAGTGGTCAATTTATTGATTTGGGAGCATTTATTTCCGCAATTATCAACTTTTTGCTAATTGCCTTTGTAGTATTTTGGTTGGTAAAAACTGTGAACGGCATCAAATCCAAAGTAAGTACTCCGAAAGAGGAAGAGGCAAAACCAACCTGCCCTGCATGTTTAGAAGAAATCAAAGAAGGAGCAACTCGTTGCCCACATTGCACTGCTGTAATTAGCACTGCTGATTCTACTCAATGATTTTTTAGATTAAATACAAGAAAATCTGTTATTATCAAGATTTCCGGCAGACTATAAGTTTACTAAAATCTGCCGGAAAGGTAATTTAATATCCAAAAATTATTAAAAAGGAAATATATATGTTACACAGCATGACAGGGTTTGCTACTCTTCAAATAGAACATTCTCAATATGCTATTCGTGTAGAACTAAAATCAGTTAATCATCGTTATTTGGATATTCAATTTCGTCTGCCGGAAGAGTTACGCTCATTGGAATTTGCTTTACGTAACATCATTACTCAAAACGTTTCTCGTGGCAAAATAGAATGCAAAATTATTATTGATAAAGTTAGTATGCAGGACAATGCCTTGCAAGTAAATTGGGATATTATCGATAATCTTGCTAAATTAGGCGAACAAATTAGTAATAAATATCCAACACTTAATAAATTAGGCGTAGCAGATATTATTCGTTTTCCGTTAGCGATTGAACAAGGCAGTTTAAGCCAAAACGAAGATATATCAAAAATAATCGAACAACTCTTACAACAAGCATTAACCCAATTTCGTCAAGACCGTGCACGTGAAGGGGAAAAACTGCAACAGCACCTATCCGAACGTCTTGATAAAATGCTAATTGAAATCAATCAATTACAACAAATATTCCCAGAATTACTCGAACAATATCGCCAAAAAATATCTCAACGCTTGGCAGAAGTTGTAAGCGATGTTAACGAAGATAGAATTGCACAGGAATTTACTCTGTTTGTGCAAAAAGCCGATGTTGATGAAGAGTTTTCACGTCTTAAAACTCATATCGAAGAAGTACGTCGCATTATTAATAATCCTAATGAACAAAGTTGCGGTAAACGCTTGGATTTTCTAATGCAAGAATTAAATCGTGAAGCTAATACATTAGGTAGTAAAGCCATTAGCATTGAATCGACTCGTACCTCGGTTGAACTAAAAGTATTGATAGAACAGATGCGAGAACAAGTACAAAATATTGAATAAATTGATAAAAATTATGAATATTACACGTCGCCAACTATTATTATTACCCCTTGCCGTAACCGCTTGCTCGTCTGCCAATAAAAGAAGACGCTTGCCAGCAGGCAGCCGTGTTAGTGCTTTGGGAGATTCATTAACCGAAGGGTACGGTGCAAGCTCTGACACGTCATATCCAACTGTTTTATCTCAATTAACTAAATGGAAAATATCAAATGACGGTATATCAGGCAATAAATCAATAGATATTTTAAGAAGACTGCCGGAAATTATCAGCAAAAAACCACAGTTAATATTGTTAGGTATAGGTGGCAATGACTTTCTACGCTTGGTACCTGAAAAAGAAACTATCAGCAATATCAAAGCTATCGTTAAACAAATTAAAACAAGTAATATTCCACTCGTACTGGTTGCAGAACCACATTTTAGCGTAGGGGCATTATTAGGCAATTTTAGCGATCACCCTTTGTATCGTGAAATAGCATCACAAGAAAATATACCTTTACTATCGAATGCTTGGTCAGATATTTTATCCGATAAAAAACTAAAATCAGACAAAATTCATGCCAATGAAATTGGCTATCGCATTTTCGCCGAAAAAATGCGTGATTTTTTAAAAAGTGAAGGATTTTTATGAATAAGGCATTACATGCCGATTTTATCTATCGCCCAGCTACAACCAAAGCTCAATATGCAGCACTTATAACATTGGCAATTATTTCCATGCCAATATTATTGCAAATATCTTGGTCTATTACGATAGCATTCGGTTTTTTTTGGATAATTCGCTTATTGATGCTTTATTTTAATGCACCACAACTCAACAAATTAGCCTTATCCGGATTATCAATATTATTCATTGTATTGATATTTATCTTATCCAAATCAGTTTTAGGTCAAGATGGCGGTATTTCGTTTTTGCTAATGATGGCATTGCTCAAATCGTTTGAAAGCAAACATATTCGTGATTGGCAGGTGCTTTTATTAGCTACACTTTTCATCACAGCAGGTTCGCTATTATTTTCACAAAATATTGTTAATGCCATTTGGACTGTAAGCTGTTTATTTTTAGTACTCACCTCGCTCAATATATTAGACGGTGGCAAATTATCTGATGCTTGTCGTTATGCCGCACGTGGCATGATGTATTCATTACCATTAACAATTATCTTATTTATTGCAATACCACGTCTGCCGGAACCATTAGCACGTTTTATGCCAGCTGCCGAAAGTTCTGGCACAGTAGGATTGTCCGACACAATGGAACCTGGTAGTTTCAGCAAATTAGTTGAAGATGATGAATTAGTTTTTAATGCTATTTTTGATGATGATTTTGTCCCCAAAAACGAACAATTGTATTGGCGTACCCTGATTATGCCCCATTTTGATGGGCATACTTGGCATATGCGACAACCATTTTTTCACGATGATATGCCCCAACGTTTTCCAAGACAAAAAGCAGTAGGATATGAATTATTAGTAAAAGATTGGCAAGGATATGTTCCAACTTTGGATTACACCATTGAAGGTGAAGAACGTAGAACTCGCATTTTTCATACAGCCACAGCAATGGTCTGGCGGCGTTCTTCGCAATTGCAACGTTATCATTTTACATCAGTATTAAGTTCTCGCATGCCAGAGGAATTAAACCCTCGCTTGCAACAAAGTTATTTAGAACTGCCGGAAAGATTAAATCCTCAAACAATTTCTTTGGCAAAATCGATTTATCAAGACAGTGTAAGTAGTGAAGATTTTATCCTTCGCACATTAGATTATTTCAAAAAACAAGGATTTATCTACACATTAGAACCGCCATTATTATCTGGATATGAAAACGAAGTAGATGAATTTATGTTTAATACAAAGCAAGGTTTTTGCGGACACTACGCATCTGCAATGGCTGTGATGATGCGTGCTGTTGGCTTACCATCTCGTGTGATAACAGGTTATCAAGGTGGAAGCTATGATGACTCTGCTAAATTCTGGCAAATTCGTAGCAAAGACGCTCACGCATGGACAGAAGTATGGCTGCCGGAAACTTCTGAATGGGCAAGAGTAGACCCTACCGCAGTTATCTCCAATCGCAGTGTTTCAGGAATTAATGATTCACTACCACAAGGACAATTTGTAGGTAATAGTCTAATCCCCCTATCTTTGTCTAAATTCGCTGCAAAAGCTCAATTTTATTGGCAAGTAATGGTGGTGGAATACGATGCCAAAGAACAATCACAATTATTCCGTAAATTAGGTTTAGGAAGAGTCAGTGCATCAAGCGTTTTATTGTTAATAATATTCGGCGGAATGTTATCGATAATTCCTATGCTAATTTGGTGGCGTATCCGCATGCGTCGTCAAAGCCACCCTTTGTCAGATGGTTTTATGTTAATGAAAAAACGTTTAATTTCTGATGTTGACTATGTAAATTCTATGGGACCTTTGGATTTGATGAATGAATTACAGCTTTCCGGCAGACTTAATAATCAATTAAAACAACTAATTGATGAATACATAGAGTTACGTTTTAAAACTAATACACCTGCCAAAAAAGCCGTATGGTCGTGGTATAGAAGAGTTAAAAAATATCGTTACCATTCATAATCTGCTTATTTGAACTTTTTAAGCGAAGTTTAATCAATTTAGGTGTATAGTCGCTAACCAATAACCGACTAACAACTGATGATAAGAAAATACTAAACCATCTTTTCTTATCATCAGTTACAATGTGAGAAATGACATTTTATTGTCATTGTAATCATTAACCTAATTATTTAATTGGAGTTACTAAATGTTCAAAAAAGTATCCTTATTAGCAGCAGCTGCTGCATTAATATTAAGCGGTTGTACTATTGACCCTAATACTGGCGAACAAAAAGTATCTAATACCGCCAAAATTGGTTTAGGTGCAGCGGTTACTTGCGGTATTGTTGGAGCTCTAACCCATGGTGGTAAAGGGGCAAGAAATTCTGCATTAGCTTGTGGTGCAATCGGTGCTGGTGTCGGCGGTTATATGGATTATCAGGAAAAACTTTTGCGTGATAAATTAGCCAATACTCAAGTAGAAGTTAATCGTCAAGGTGATCAAATCCAATTGATTATGCCTGATAATATTACTTTCGCTACCAATTCTGCTACATTAAGCCCAACAGTCATTACCGCATTAAATGATGTGGCAAACGTTTTGGCAACTTACAACGAAACCACCATCACCGTTGCAGGACATACCGATAGCACTGGTAATGATTCAATTAACCAACCATTATCTGAACGTCGTGCAGCATCAGTGGCAAATCATTTAGTATCACGCGGTGTGGCTGCAAGCCGTATTCGCACCATTGGCTATGGTTCAAAAAGCCCTATTGCCAGCAATAACACTGCAGAAGGACGTGCTAAAAACCGTCGTGTAGAAATTTTGATTAACCCACAACCTGTTAGTCAATAATCTTTTACCAATTATGATTTAAGTGATATAAAGAATGGACAGAAAACGCTCTTATCTTCTGTCCAATCTTTTTAATTAATAGACTATTTTAAGTCTGCCGGAAAAAATTTTATAAAGAATTGGAACCTATGATTAATCTAAAAAAACATCGTAAAACTTTAATTGTCGCCATTATTGGTACTGTTTTATTGGTTGGCGGATTGTGGTGGTCTAATTCAGATGAAAAAATTGAATATCTCACGCAAAAGGTTGAGTACGGAGATATTTCCGACACCGTTTCTGCGTCTGGCAAACTGCATGCGTTCAAAGAAGTGGAAGTGGGTGCACAGGTTTCAGGTGAAATTAGTGAGTTAAAGGTTGAAATCGGCGATACGGTGAAAAAGGGCGATTTAATTGCTCAAATTGACCCTCGTTTGGCGAGTAATCAACTGAAAACCGCACGAGCCACTTTGGATAGCAATAAGGCAGGGCTGTTGTCCAAACAAGCGTCTTTAACGCAAGCGACGCAGCAATATAACCGCCAAAAAGCAATGTTTGCCGAAGGGGCAACTTCCAAAGAAGCGTTAGAAACCGCCGAAGCCAATTATAAAACCGCATTAGCGGCGGTTGATCAAGCCAAAATGCAAATTAAGCAAGCCGAAGTGTCGATTGAAACGGCAGAATTGAATATGGGTTACACCAAATTAGTTGCTCCGATGGACGGCACGGTGATTGCCGTTCCTGCCGAAGAAGGGCAAACTTTGAATGCGGGTATGAATACGCCGACTGTGATTAAACTTGCCCAGTTAGATAAAATGAAAATTAAAGCCGAAATTGCCGAAGCC
>JAFZMY010000007.1 GCA_017553165.1 Neisseriaceae bacterium | reverse complement strand
TTTGCAAAATTAGCATCTCTTTGCACATTTCGTACGTTTGCGTTGCTTTTCAACGACAAGCCTTTCTACTTGTTATCTCTTCGTTTGCTGTGCTACTACAACTTTGAAATCTGCTCACATCTAAATTTTGCAAAGGTTTCAACTTTAATTTGCCCTGCTTGAAAAGTTTAGCTGACAATAATAAATAAAAAAAATCCGGCAGTGTTAGTCTGCCGGAAAGTTCTTAGTGTGTATAGGAGTTTGTGTGTGTGTGTGTTTCAAATAATTATATTAGAGTATTTGGCGGAAGCGGTGAGATTCGAACTCACGGTGGGCTACTAACCCACGACGGTTTTCAAGACCGCTGCATTAAACCGCTCTGCCACGCTTCCTCCAAAACGTGTTATTGTATACTAAATCTTTTATGTTTGACAAGAAATTTTTTGAATTATGTTTGCTTACAATGAAAAAAAATTACGTGAATTAAGTGAAAAATCTCTCTTACTATCTTCGCAAAAAGGTGCAAGTAGTGCAGAAGTTGAGGTTTATGAATCAGTTGGTCAGGAACTTAATGTACGTTTGCAAGAAGTAGAAAATATAGAATATCAACAAGATACTTGTTTGAATGTAACTGTATTTGTTGGACAACGCAAAGGTTTTGCTGCAACTGCTGATTTTTCTGATGAATCAATTGAACGTACGATTGAGGCCGCATTAGATATTGCACGTTACACTGCCGAAGATGCTTGTGCTGGTTTGGCTGATAAAGAATTGATGGCAAAAGAAATTCATGATTTGGATTTATATCATGAATCATCATTTTCATTAGAAGATGCACGTATTAAAGCTATGTGTTGTGAGAATGCAGCACTTTCGTTTGATAAACGCATTACCAATAGTGATGGTGCAAGTGTTTCGTATGATTATAGTCAGGCTGTTTATGCCAATACGCATGGATTTATGGCATACGATAGACGCACTCGTTATAACACTTCTTGTATTTTATTAGCACAAGATGCGTCAGGTATGCAGCGTGATTACTGGTCGGATACAACTCGTGCTGTAAGCGATTTACTTGCAGCCGAAGAAATTGGCAAAATTGCGGCTAAACGTACTATTTCACGCTTATCGCCACGACGTTTGCCAACAGGAAAATATCCAGTTTTATTTGATCGTTTGGTTTCCGGCAGTTTGATTGGACATTTAACCCATGGATTAAGCGGTGGAGTTTTATATCGCAAAAGTAGTTTTTTATGTGATTCTTTGGGTAAGAAAATATTTCCAGATTTTGTGTGTTTACGTGAAGAACCACATTTGAAACGTACATTTGCTACGACTTATTATGATGATGAAGGTGTTGCAACCTATCCGCACGATATTGTACGCAATGGTGAGATTGTCAGTTATTTTTTAAGTAGTTATTCGGCAAGAAAATTAAATATGACTACTACTGCTAATGCCGGTGGTATTCATCATTTAGTACTAACTCCAACAGTTGCAAGCCAACAGGAATTATTAAAGCAAATGGGCACAGGATTATTGGTTACGGAATTAATGGGGCAGGGCGTTAATATTTTAACCGGTGATTATTCACGAGGTGCATCTGGATTCTGGGTGGAAAATGGTGAAATTGCGTATCCAGTGGAAGAAGTAACTATTGCTTCAACCTTGCCACAGATATTTGCTACAGTTGCAGGAATTGCTGATGATGCGATTTTACATTCACCACATAATGTAGGTTCGATTTTGATAGAGCAAATGACGGTTGCTGGTAAATAAATAACTTTCCGGCAGACTATTGGAATATTAATTAAATAGTCTGCCGGAAAGTATTTTTTTATCATCTTTATTTGAGATTCCTGTAAAACCCATCATTCTGAATTTCACGAAGTGAAATGAAGAATATAAATCATTATTTTATAAAGATTTTTAGCGTATCATTAAGGCTCGCAAAAACTTCGTTTTCGCTTTGCTCAAAATGACTAATTAATAGAAGAATCAAGTTTTGCAGGAATTTCTATTTAGTTAATTCTTTGATGGCTAAATTAGCAAGATAATCAGCACGTTCGTTGTCTATATTGCCATCATGACCTTTTACCCAATGCCAATTTATTTGATGAATTTGTGCAAGTTTATCTAACTCTTGCCACAATTCAAGGTTGGCAACGGTTTTGTTGGAAGAAGTTTTCCAATTTCTTTTTTTCCAATTATGAATCCACTCATTCATGCCACGTTGGACATATTGCGAATCGGTATAGATGTTTACACAGCAAGGATATTTTAAGATGGACAATCCTTGAATAACTGCAGTTAATTCCATGCGATTATTGGTAGTTTTTTCTTGTGCACCGTATAGCTCTTTTTCGTGTTGTCCGTAACGCAAAATCACGCCCCAACCGCCACGACCAGGATTGCCTTTACATGCCCCATCGGTATAGATTGATACTGTTTTGTTTTCCATAATATGCGAAATTATCGCAATTTATTTGCTGGTTTTGAAATAATATTTTATTTGATATAGTTTTACATATGATAAAAGATTTTTTATGCTAAAAAAATATTATTTTATTAAAAATAATACTAATAAAATAATAATATATGATATATTTTTTGAAAAATATGCTTATTTTGAATATGAAATTAATTAAATATTACCTAAATATATGTATAAGTAGTATGAGTCAAGTGTCAGGAATATGAGTAAATCGCCTATAATGTGGGGATTTTTTTGATTAAACAACCCTTACAAATTAAAGGACACATAGATGAAATTATTAACAAAAAATTTGTTAGCCTCATTGTTGGCTGTTGGCTTATTTAGTGCTTGTTCTCCATCTGAACAAACCACAGAACAAATGAAGCCTGCTCCTACTGCACCTGTTGCAGTTGTTAAAAAAGTTGATATTACTTCTTTTGTTGAACACCCAGCGTTAGATGCGGTACGCAAGGGCGTTATCGAAGAATTAGCCGAACAAGGTTTCAAGGAAAATGATAACCTAAAAGTTAATTTCCAAAGTGCTCAAAATAATTCAGGTACAGCAGCACAAATTGCTAAACAATTTGTTGGTGAAAATCCTGATGTAATTGTTGCGATTGCAACTCCAAGTGCCCAAGCTGTTGCCAGTGCAACTACTGAAATTCCATTAGTTTTCTCTGCGGTAACTGACCCTGTGGCAGCTAAATTAGTTCCATCTTGGGAAGCATCTGGCACTAATGTAACCGGTGTTTCAGACTTGTTACCATTAGAACCTCAAATCGAAATGATGAAAAAAGTAGTGCCAAACTTAAAAAGCGTAGGTTATGTATATAGTCCTGGTGAAGTTAATTCCACTATTGTGTTAGAACAATTGCAAGAATTGTTACAACCACAAAATATCAAAGTGGAAGCCGTACCAGCACAACGTTCTACTGATATTCCACAAGCTACTAAAAGCTTAAAAGGTAAAGTTGATTTAATTTATACCTCTTTGGATAACAATGTAGTTTCTGCTTATGAATCTATGTATATGGCAGCCAAAGAAGCACAAATTCCATTGGTTGCATCTGATACCGATTCTGTACCACGTGGTGCGGTTGCTGCTTTGGGTGTGAATTATTATGACGTTGGTCGTGAAACCGGCAAAATTGTTGCTGATATTCTGAACGGTACTGCACCTGGTGCGATTAAACCTCGTACTATGGAAAAATTAGATATGCACGTAAGTCCTAATAATGCAGTTGCACAAGGCATTACTTTGTCTGATGAATTTGTGCAATCAGCACAAAAAGTAATTGAGGACGCAGCAAAATAATTGTTGTAATCTTTTCCGGCAGACTATCAAAATTAAAGTCTGCCGGAAAAATATGATAAGACTAAATTATTTATATAGTCTGCCGGAAAACGTTTTAATTTGTACTTTAACTGCCGTTTAATTTGAAGCAGTTTTTAATTTGATAAATTGTATGTCTGATTTAATCTTCTTGGGCATGTCTAAAATTGCCTTTTTTGGTGCAATAGAAACAGGGCTGATTTATGCCTTGGTTGCTTTGGGTGTGTTGATTTCCTTTCGTATTCTTGATTTTCCTGATTTAACTGCTGATGGAAGTTTTCCATTAGGCGGTGCGGTGTGTGCGGTGTGTATTGTGCAAGACCCTAATTCATCGTTAGCATTTTTAGCAAATCCTTGGGTTGCCACGTTCTTGGGCATGATAGCTGGTGCATTATCAGGAATTGTTACAGCTTGGCTGAATGTATCGCTTAAAATTTTGCATTTATTAGCGAGTATTTTGGTGATGGTGGCATTGTATTCTGTCAACCTGCGAATTATGGGACGACCTAATGTTCCCCTTTTGGGCGAACAAACTGTTTTTACACCATTTTTAACTTCAGAAAATTCATTTTATATGCGTTCTTTGGTGATTTTTGCCTTTGTGGTGGCATTTAAATTGATATTGGATTGGTTTTTTTCCACTGAAATAGGTTTATCGGTGCGTGCTACTGGTGCAAATTCCCGCATGGCACAAGCACAAGGCATTGCCACTCGTCAAATGATTATATTTGGTATGGCACTTTCCAACGCATTAATTGCTTTGGGTGGTGCTTTATTTGTACAAATTATGGGCGGTGCTGATATTTCGATTGGGGTAGGTACGATTGTTATTGGTTTGGCTGCGGTGATTATTGGCGAAACATTAATTCCAACCAAGAGAATGATTTTATTAACTATTTCAGTTGTATTGGGTTCTATTTTATATCGTCTGTTTATTCAGTTAGCGTTGGGCAGTGAAGCATTGAAGGGCATGGGACTACAACATCAAGATGTTAATTTAGTAACTGCTGTTTTAGTGGTGATTGCTTTGGTTTTACCCAAAATTAAATCGCAACTACTCAAACGAAAAAAAATAGCTGCTTCAATTCAAAAATAGGAACAGTAAAACTAAATATTGCAAAAGTAAATTCAAGCAGCATAATTTTGAAGTAAAGGGCTATTATCATGATGCAGGCAGAGAACCTATTTTTAACCTTTAACAAAGGCACACCGATTGAAAATCCTGTTTTACGTGGTATGTCGCTGAATATCAAAGATGGCGAATTTGTAACCGTAATTGGTAGTAATGGTGCTGGGAAATCAACATTTTTAAATGCGATTAGTGGTAATCAGTTTGTTGATTCTGGAAAAATAGTAATTAATGGTAAAGATGTAACCAGAATTGGAGCACACAAACGTGCCCATTGGGTAGCACGTGTGTTTCAAGACCCAATGGCAGGCACTTGCGAAGCATTAAGTATTGAAGAAAATCTTGCATTAGCCGATAAACGCGGACACAAAAGGGGTTTTAAATTAGCCATAGATAAAGCAAAACGCGAACGTTTTAGAGAAAAACTATCCATCTTAAAATTAGGTTTAGAAAATAGATTGTCCGACAGAATGGGATTGCTATCAGGCGGACAACGTCAAGCCGTCAGTTTATTGATGGCATCGCTGCAACCGTCAAAAATACTACTATTGGACGAACATACTGCCGCACTTGATCCTAAAACAGCAGCTTTCGTAATGGAACTCACCGACCAAATCGTAACCGAAAATAAACTTACAGTGATGATGGTTACCCACTCCATGCGACAAGCATTAGATCACGGTACACGTACCGTTATGCTACATCAAGGTCGAGTTGTATTAGACGTGGCAGGCGAAAAACGTCAAGGTATGGAAGTTGCTGATTTGCTTAAAATGTTTGAAAAAACACGTGGTGAAACTATTGATGATGATTCGCTACTATTAGGGTAATTGGTTTAGAATAAATCTTTCCGGCAGACTTTTATTAAATTATGAAAATAGTCTGCCGGAAAGGTTAAAGATTAGAAAAATGTACAATTTAGAATAAATTCTAATGCAATTGTTAAAACTTTTATATTGAACAAAGTAATGATTTATAATAATCCGCTTATTTAAGAAAGGTCTTATAAAATGGCAGCATTTACAACAGAAAAAGTAACCTATGTCTATCACTGGACACCTGCTTATTTCACATTCAAATGCACACGCAGCGAATCGTTACGCTTTAAAAATGGTCAATTCGTTATGGTGGGCTTAATGGTTGATGGCAAGCCCTTAATGCGTGCGTACAGTATTTCCAGTGCTAACTGGGAAGAAGAGTTAGAATTTTTCAGCATTAAAGTGCCTGACGGCCCCTTAACCAGCCGCTTGCAGCACTTAAAAGTGGGCGATGATGTGTTAATCAGTGCCAAGCCTACTGGTACGCTGATTTTGGACGACTTAAATCCAGGTAAAAACCTGTATTTGCTCTCCACAGGAACAGGCATTGCTCCGTTTTTAAGCGTTACCAAAGACCCAGAAGTGTATGAGCAATTTGAAAAAATCATTCTCATGCACGGCGTGCGGCATGTGTCCGACTTGGCATATTATGACCGCTTTTTGAAAGAACTGCCCGAACAC